>JBJTOW010000538.1:0-18055 GCA_046074805.1 Planctomycetota bacterium
ATGTAGGGGAGCGGTTGGCGTGGATCGCAGTGATAACCTTGCGGATAGAGGCGATGCGGCACGAAGTAACCGATCATCCCGTACTGAATCCCTTCCTCAATCTGGCTATCGACATTGGCCAGAATCAGCCGCCGGACGACCTCGACGATCGCTCGTCGCTCATCGGTCAGTTCCGCGAGATACTCCGTAACGGTAGAAGCTCGGCTTGGCATTGGGCGACTCCTTCGCGGCGGATAATAATCATCGCGAACGATCGTGGCAACGAAGGGGCAACGGCGAGTATCGGTCGCCAGGGAAGTAAGAACCACTGAATCAGTGTTCACCGACAGTCGTTATCGGCGCGATTCGGCGCGTCGCTGCGCATACCAAGTCGAGTTCACTTGGCTGATCTTGCGTAGCAGGTCGACGATCGACTGGACGCTTCGGATCCCGGGTTCCGACGATAAGTCGGCGGAGAACGAATCTCCATAGTTATAAAAATTGGGAAGCGTTCCGAGAGCGGCGGTGAGTGGTTGAATGGGCGGCGCGAACCCTGTGTTTTCTTGGCTTGGCGCCGTGTAGTAAAAATTCGCCGCTTGATTCGGAAGCCATGACAGTGTGACACTAGGCCGACCGCCCAGCGCGGTGGGATCGATCGCTGTCGTCACCATATAGCCTGCGTAGATCCGGCTTTCCTCGGAGATCACGTAATTGTCGGGATTGGTGTAATCAGCCATGTCGCCAGAATAGGGCCCCGTGTAGGAGTACTGCACGAAGAGCTTTAACTGAGCCGGATCGTTAGCTGGATAGGCCCATTTCGCCCAGATCTGGATCTTGTCCGGCGTTAGGTACCGCCAAACGCCAGTCACCAAATTGCCAAATTGGCCATTCTGAACCCGAACCCGTAAGCCTGCGTCGTTATCGGCGATCCGCAGCACCCGTCGCAATTCGACGCCAACAGAGGCGATAATCGGGGCGACCGTGGCGTCGTTCGCGTAGGGGGAAGGCCCTTCCGCTGGTTCGTACAGAATATCCCAGAGATCGTAGTCATTGTCGTATCCGTCACCGTCATCGTCACCATCGGCGAACCGATCTTGACTGTCGGATTCGCGATCCAATCCGGCATCTCCCACCAATCGGTCGCCACCCACACCGCCGTCGAGCCAATCGTCGTTGGCACCGCCTTCCAATGAGTCGCTGCCGGATCCGCCAATCAGCGTGTCGCCGCCGTCCCCACCTCTCACGAGATCGTCGCCGGCCCCGCCGCCAATTTCATCATCGCCGCCTTCACCGACCACAAGGTCATTGCCGCTTCCTCCGTCCAGCGTATCGCTGCCGTCGCCTCCCCACAGTTCATCCACCCCGTCGTTGCCCGTTAGGCTGTCCAGCCCATCTCCTCCGAGCACCTGATCATTTCCGGCACCGGCTTGGATCGAATCATTGCCTGAGCCACCATTCAACGAATCGTTGCCGGCGTCGCCGAACAGTTGATCGCTACCGTCTCCCCCAAGCAGTTCGTCAGCCACCCTTCCGCCACGCAGGGTATCGTTGCCCGAACCGCCATCGGCACGCGATGGCAGGGCGGCCAAATTCGAAAAGGAATCGTTACCCGCTAGGCCCGAGAACACGACCCGCGAGACGGTGTTAGCACGGTAGGTTTGGTTGAACCGCCCCGTCGGTGTCGTCAAAGACACGACAACATTGCTACCATTTTGACGCACCTGAGCGGTGTCGTTGCCAGCCGAGCCCACGATGTTGATGGTGCGGGAAGCACGATCGAGGGTGATCCCCGCCGACATGGGGACTCGGGACTCGAGACGCTCGACGCACACGAAAAAGCCCAGCAGTTCCCGTCGACCGCGATGGGAACGATTACGCCGTGAGATCGCCATCGATCACCTATGAACTTGTGGGAAAGCATCGCAGTTGGGGTGCCAGTTCGTTCGCGAAGGTTTATCGCTTCCGATTTTCCGCCTCCGCGAGGGGAGTATAGACGCCTTCCCCCCCCTGCCAAGCGGCGAACCATCAATTCCTGAATTCCCCTCAAAGAACGTGGGAAACTTGTTGTGACGAAGGCGGGGTGGATTTGGAAATTGGGAATCCTGGCAATCTTTGGGGTTACCGCGATTTCTCACGCCGCCTGAACTCCGCACTGACCCGAAGTTCGCCAATTTCTCTGTTCTCCAAGCAAGGCCATGGACGAATATTGCCATCGAGTCGCGTTGTTTTCGGAGGGCGGATCGTAGGAGTCGTTCCTGTCGCGGCGCTTGCGACGGGCGGGAGTTCCGAAGGATTCGTGTGCGAAGCATGGACGGCAGGGCATTTTTCGCTAGCGCGGTGCAAAATTGTGGAAACGCCTGTAGCCCGTAATTAGACTACGCGGGACGTTTACAGGGCCGTTAGGGTGAGTGCTCAACTTCCTGCCGACAAGGCGAGGTAGGTTAGGGCTAAAAGTCGCAAGCTCTAAATCGGAAAAGATTTGCGTCAGCGGTGAGCGGGTCGGGGCCGGACGTTTAGGATCGAAAAAGGGGTTGACGTCGTGAATTCGTGGTTCCAATTGCGTTCGCGTCGCGCTGCTGCTCCCAGTCCCTCGACACGCCAGGCGGCAGACGCGCCGGGAGACCTACCCACCGGACGTGGAGGGTCTGGAACCCGCAGTTCGGGCTCGCGTTCGTCGCGTGGCCGTTCATTGCGGCGCCGCGTTCAACGGCTGTTCGAAAAGCTTGAAACCCGCGATCTGATGGCCGTCTCGCCGCCGCTCGACACGACCATAGAGGCGGTAACCTCTGATCAAAACACGTTCAACAATGGCGGAATTGAGTCGGTTCCGCCCGACACACATGGTACGGTGGGCCCTGGCCACGTGTTGAACGTCACGAACTCAACGATCGAGTGGTACACGAAAAGCGGCACGCAGCAAGCCAGCACAAGCCTGACCAATTTCTTCCGACCGCTGCAGCCTGCGGGCGCTTTGGGTCCATTTGACCCCAAAGCGTTGTATGACCACTTTTCCAATCGCTACGTCGTGGTCGCGTTGGAGGTGCTCGACACGGCTAACGGCGATTCGGCTAACACGTCTCGAATGATGCTTGCGGTGTCGGACGATTCCGACCCGAATGGCACGTGGCACTACCAGTCGATCAACACGATTCTCAACATCAGTGGTGCGCCGCAATGGCTAGACTACCCCGGATTCGCCTTGGATGAAGAGGCCATCTACGTCACGGGCAACATGTTCCCATTTGGAACGGGCACGGGCACGCCGGGTGGGTCGCGTTTGTGGATCGTCGACAAGGGTGTCGGAAAGGGCGGTCTGTACGAAGGCGGACGATCTGCCGCCAACATCTACAATCCAGCTGGTTCCAATGCCACCACTTCTGGGTTTACCCTGCAGCCCGCCTTGATGTATGGGCCGGGTCCGAGCTTCGGGAACAACGGAACTCAGGTCGGCACTTGGCTTACGGCGTACAACGGGACGTCGAGCGGCGGCAACGAAACGGTGTTGGTGATTCGAGTCGACAACCCGCTCACTACTCCCGTGTTCACTTCCCAGACCGTCGCGGTAGGCAACATCGACGACACGGCGAACACCGGTTTCACGACCCCACCGGGCCCATTGTTCCTCCCCGGAGCGCCACAACCTGGTGGCACTGCGCTCATACGCATGAACGATCGGCGGATGCTCAACGCCGTTTGGCGGAACAATTCGCTCTACGCGACAGCGACGGTGCTCCCGACAACCGGCCCAGATTTGAACCAAACAACCGCGCATTGGTTTCGCTTCGACACTTCGAACGTGGCCCAGGTGGCGGTCGCCGACCAAGGCGACATTGGCGGCGAGGACATTGGCTCCAATGTATGGACTGGCTTTGGGTCGGTGGCTGTCGATCCAGCCGGTAACATGGCGATCGGTTTTTCGGCCGTTGGCGCCGGCATGTTCGCGGGTTCGTATTATGCTGTTCGCTCGCCCTCGGATCCCCCGGGAACAATGCGGGGAGCACGCGCAATTGCCCTGGGGCAAGATTACCACGACCAAGGCCCTCTAAGCCGTTGGGGGGACTACACAGCAATCGCTGTGGATCCCTCCGACAACGCTAGTTTTTGGTCCTATAACCTGTATGCCAGACCACGAAGCGACACGAATACGGGTCGCTACGGCACTCGCTGGGGCGCTTTCCACCTGGCCGACATTCCGCCGACGCCCGGTACTTCGACGCCACCGGCTTATGTCACCGGCTTGAAGTTCAACGACCTGGATCGGGACGGCATCCGCGACGCCAATGAATTCGGCGTGGGCGGTTTCACGATGTACGTTGACCTCAACGGCAACGATAAGATCGACATTGGGGAACCCGCGGCGAACACCGACGCCTTTGGCAACTACACGATTGAGTCGAAGGTTTTTGGCACGTTCGCCATTCGGGAAGTTTCGTTGACCGGCTGGACCCAGACTTTCCCCGGCGCGAGCGCGGGCTTTGAGCACACGGTGTCGCTCGTCAGTGGCCAGACCCGAACGGATATCAATTTCGGCAACAGCGGACAGCTGTTCGATTTTGGCGACGCCCCGGCTCCTTACCCGACAACGCTTGGACTCAACGGTGCCCGGGCCGGCTTCAAGGCTGGTTTCCACCTTGGATTCCCCACGATCAATGTGCCGAGCGGTGGCACGTTAGGTGTCGATGTCGATGTCGAAGCCGACTCGCAACCCGACGCCAACGCTCAGGGCGACGACCTGAACGGATCGGATGACGAGGACGGCGTTCAGTTCCCCGCATCGGGGCTCGTAGCGGGTGCCAACGCGGTTTTGACAATTTCCGTGGCCAACGGTGGTGGTCCGTCTGGGGCAGTTCAGGGTTGGATCGACTTCAACGGCGACGGTATCTGGTCCAGCCCTGGCGAACAGGTCATCAAGGACTTGGTGCTCACGCAAGGCACGCACAACATCACCGTGCAAGTGCCAGCGAACGCGACCTCGCAGCTGACCTACGCCCGCTTCCGCTACGGTTATGAACGCGGCATCGGCCCCACCGGAGCCGCATTGGTCGGCGAGGTCGAAGATTACGCGGTGCAGATCATAAGTGACCAGCCGATCGCCAACGATGACGTTCGTCAATTCAACCAAAATTCGACGAACAACGTCGTTGACGTGCTGACAAACGACTTCGCGAGTTCCCAGGGAGGACTTCGCCTTCAGACGGTTGGAGTTCCAAACCGAGGCGGCACCGCGGTCATTGATAACCGAGGCACCACAACGCCTGCCGACGACATCGTCCGATATTCGCCGTTGGTCGGGTTTGTGGGAACGGAAACATTCACCTACACGATCACCGACAACTCGAATCGAACCGACTCCGCGACGGTGACGATTACAGTCGCAAGCTTGTCGGCCAACCCGGTCGCTGTCGACGATTCGTTTACATTCCCAACGGCCCTGGCCGCCCAGTTGAACGTGCTGGCCAACGACACGGTGGGCGATCGAGGACCGATCACGATCGCCTCCGTCACCCAACCCCCAACGGGTCAGGGTATCGTCTCGATTCTGGCTGGCGGCACCTTGCTGCAATACTCACCGCCATCGACCAGCTTCGTTGGCGATGTGCAGTTCAGCTACACCATCCAAGACGCGCAGACGCCGACCCGCCGCACCAGCACAACGACGGTCACGCTGCATGTGGGCAACACCGCTGCCGACGACAAGGTGGCAATCATCTTGCGGCCCTTCGATCTGAATGGCCGAGCGATCACTGTCGTCAATCCGGGCCAGGAATTCGAAATCCGGGCATTCGTCAAGGATCTACGCACCGACGACACGGTGGGCAATCCCACGGACAATCTGGGCGTCTACGCCGCCTACTTCGATTACCTATACGAACCGTCCTTGGTTTCGGTCGCCGGCCCCGTGGTCTTCAATGGGTCACCATCGGGTCCGTGGACATCGGGCCAGACGGCGGGAACGAACACCATCGGTATCATTGATGAATCGGGGGCCTTCCAGGGCGGCAGCCCCGTGTTCACCGCCGACGAGATCGAGTTGTATCGCGTGCGGATGCGTGCCAATGCGGTTGGCCAAGCCGATTTCGCGGCCGACCCCGCCGACATTGTCCCGCTGCACGATGTGCTGACTTTCCAGCCGCCAGCCACCGTTGCTCTGTCGCAAATCACCTACGGCACGACGAGTCTCTTCATTGGCGACCCAGCGACGGTCCTTTTCAAGGCCATCGACGACACGATCACGGTCAATGCGAATTCCGGGAATAACGTCGTCGGCCCGCAGACGCTGAATGTCCTGGCCAACGATCTCCGCGGCCTCAACACGCCGGTGACGATCATCAGCGCGTCGATGCTCGACGCCGCTCCCACGGATTCGGTGGCGGTCTCGGGCGGCGGCACGACATTGACGTACACGCCGCCGTCTGGTGGCATTAACGCGGTGCGTCAACTGCGATACACGATCCGCGATAGCGCCGGAAACACCAGCGACGCGGTTGTAACGCTGTTTTTGGGAAATGCCGGGGTGCTGGCCGCGAACGATCAAGCCGGTCTGCGACTTGAAGCGACGGACGTCAACGGTTCTCCGATCACTTCGGTGGCGGTCGGCAGCACCTTCCAACTCCGCCTGTACGCGGAGGATCTGCGTTCGGGAGTGCCAAACTCGCAATTGGGCGTCTACGCGGCCTACCTGGATATCATTTACGATTACGCCCGGGCTTCCTTCAGCTCGATCACTTACAGCCCCACTTACTTCAACGGCCAACGCGGCGACGCCCAATTCCCCGGGTTGATCGATGAAATTGGCTCATTCCAGACAGGCAGTTCGGCAGTTGGTCCGGGCGAGCAACTGATTTTGACGGTGAACATGCAGGCCACTTCGACCGGCATATTCACCTTCCGCGGCGACCTGCGTGATAACGTGCCTCTCAACGCGGTGACGCTCTTCTCGCCTCCTACCAATGTGGCCTTCGATCAGATTCGGCTCAACAGCAGCTCCATCACCGTCACGGCCGGTGGCGCCGGTGGCGAAGCCGAATTCACGAATCCGAGCAACGCGTTCGACGTTAATGGCGACGGTTTTGTGACGCCAATCGATGTCTTGATGGTCATCAATGACGTCAACGCGTACGGAGCTCGGGCGCTGAGCGGTGGCGCCGCTGGCGAAGCGCCTGCTAACCGCGTCTTCCTGGACGTGAACGCCGACCGTTTCGTATCGCCGCTCGACGCCTTGCTGGTGATCAACTTCCTGAATGCACGTTCCGGTGGCGCAGCTGGCGAAGGGGAGGGTGTGGGCGCGGCGATTCTTGGTGGCAACTCCGCCGCTTTGGTTGACGAAACGCTCGCCGGTATTTCCAGCGACATTTCCTCAATCAACGCGGGATCGTCCGCGTTTGCTTCCGCGAACGGTGTGAGCGGTTCCGCGGCTGGTTTGACCGCCTTCGCGACGCCGGCCGGATCGCCAAGTGTCGTGTCCAACTCGAAGCCTTTCGATGCCGTGGTCTCCGAAGATCATCAAAGCGATGACGAAGGCGAGTCAATCGACTCGCTGATTGAGGGGCTCGCAAGCGACGTGGCGGAAAGCTGGGAAGCTTAACCCCTCTGCGGAATCGGTAGACTCGCGATCGTTGCGGTGATGACGCGCGATTCACGAAAGCCGTGGCGCGATTTGGTGTCAGCCATACGACTGACGCCACTCGACTCCGGGATCTGCAGCTGTGGCGTGTTCAGCCGCCGAACGATAGCTGCTCGATGGTGCGGCCATCGAGGATTTCCCGATGCCGTTGGCGGCCGTAAGCGATACATGCCAATTGTCGCTGGTCCAATGAAGCGCTTGGGCACAGCATGGCCAGTGGGCTACGTTGTTCGTCGAACCTTTCGGGGTCGACCGTTAACAGCGCCATGTTGACGAGTCGATAGGCAACATCGCCCAGTTGGAAGGGCGGGTCGATAACATAGGCGCCCAGGTGTTCGAAGAAGACCGACGATACGCCGAGGATGGCCGTGAAGATCACTGCCACAGTACCCTGCTCGCGGAACCATTGCACCAACTCGCAGACCATCGCCTTGGCGATCGTCAGGGGCTGCGGAAAGCCGGATATTTGAAACTTTTCGCCGCGAAGGTCGGCGCGGACGGCAACGCTGTTGAGTGTCGCAAGTTCGCCCAGTTCAAGGGAAATTCCACCGCGTTCGAGGTGGTGTTTCAGGATGCCTTGATGGGGAAAGGCTTGATCCAGCCGCGTGCCGCGGACGGTTCCCACCACCTCTTCCACCGCGAACGCTTGCACGAAGCACGAATACGGATCGGCCGCGTCCTCGACCGCTTGGCGGGCGAGGGTGTCGGCGGCGAGCGGCCAGGACTGCTCGTCGACAAACACCGCATATTTCAGCCGCAAGTGGCTGTGGAAGGCCGTCTGATCGCTGTCGCGGGTGAAGCGTTGCAGGCGGATCGTGGTGGTGGCGTCCATGCGGATATCCGGGCTGGAAACGTTGTCATTGTTTTTTGGGGCGGGGAACCCGGCTTCGCTGGCCTCGGCCTCGGGCATTGCCACGCCCTTTACCGCCACTGGGCGCGACATCGCGGATATCCTTGCCCACCTCGTCGCGCAGCTGGGTGATACGGTCGCGAAGCGAAGCGGCCCGTTCGAACTCTAAAGCGTCGGCGGCGGCCATCATCTCAGCTTCCAACTCATTGAGATACTCGGCCGTGATCACCTGGGATTCGTCGGTGCGGCCCACGGCGGCGTTCGCGCGGCGATGAGCGTCCGCCTCCGCTTCGATCCCCTCGTGGATCCGTTTGCGGACCGTTTCCGGCGTGATGCCATGTTTCTGGTTGTAGGCCTGTTGGATTTGACGCCGCCGCGTCGTTTCGTCGATGGCGTTGCGCATCGAATCAGTCATCTTGTCGGCGTACAGGATCACCTTCGCGTTGACATTCCGCGCCGACCGGCCGATCGTTTGGATCAGCGATGTTTCACTGCGCAAGAACCCCTCTTTGTCCGCGTCCAGGATCGCGACCAGCGAGACCTCCGGCAAGTCGAGGCCCTCGCGGAGCAAGTTCACGCCCACAAGCACATCGAACTTGCCCTGCCGAAGATTGCGGAGCAACTCGACCCGCTCGAAGGCGTCCAGTTCGCTGTGCAGCCATTTGCAGGCCACTTTTTGATCGTTCAAGTATGCGGACAGATCCTCAGCCAGCCGCTTGGTCAGCGTGGTAACAAGCACTCGTTCGCCAGCCTTAATGGTGATCCGGATCCGTTCGAGCAGGTGTTGGACTTGGCCACGGGCAGGCGAGACCTCGATTTCCGGGTCGAGCAATCCTGTGGGCCGGATGATCTGCTCGACGACTTCGCCACCCGACTTTTCCAGTTCGTAGTCTCCCGGAGTGGCCGACACGAACACAGCTTGGGCGACTTTGGCCTCCCACTCCTCGAACGTCATCGGACGATTGTCGAGCGCGCTGGGTAGCCGGAATCCGTGCTCAACCAGCGTCATTTTCCGGCTGCGGTCCCCCGCATACATCGCGCGGATCTGCGGCACGGTGACGTGCGATTCATCGATGAACAAGAGAAAGTCCGACGGAAAGAAATCGTATAGCGTCTGGGGCGGCGAACCGGCGGGACGTCCGGAAAGATGCCGGCTATAGTTTTCGATTCCTGGGCAGTAGCCCACTTCGTGCATCATCTCCATGTCGAATCGGGTGCGGGCATTCAGCCGCTGCGCTTCCAGCAGTCGCCCGCTTTCCCGCAGCACTTGCAGTCGCTCCTCCAGTTCCTCGCGGATCGCCTCCACAGCGCCGGCGATCCGCTCCTCGGGCAGCACGAAGTGTTTCGCTGTATACACGAAAAATTGCCGCGGCTCGGAGATCGTCTGGCCGCTCGTGGGATCGATGATCGAAATCCGCTCGATCTCGTCGCCCCAGAATTCCACCCGCACCGCGAACTCTTCGTAGGAGGGCCGAATCTCCACACAATCGCCGCGGACGCGGAACTTGCCGCGTTCAAACGAAATGTCGTTGCGGTCGTACTGAATGTCGATTAACCGCCGCAGCATGTCGTCGCGATCGACCACTTCGCCTACGATCAGCGGCACCATCATCCGCTTATAGTCGTCCGGCGACCCCAATCCGTAAATACTCGACACGCTGGCGACGATCACGGCGTCGCGGCGGCTTACCAGCGAACTTGTCGCGGCCAGCCGCAGCCGATCGATTTCCTCGTTGATCGACGCGTCTTTTTCAATGTAAATATCCCGCTGTGGAATGTACGCCTCGGGCTGGTAATAGTCGTAGTAGCTTACGAAATAATGCACCGCGTTTCGCGGGAAGAATTCCTTGAATTCGCTATAAAGCTGCGCGGCGAGCGTCTTGTTGTGGGAGATGACCAGGGCCGGGCGATTCATATTGCGAATCACGTTCGCCATCGTGAACGTCTTACCCGAGCCGGTAACGCCCAGCAGCACTTGATGGCGGCGGCCTTGGCGGATCGCCTCGGTCAGAGCGGCGATGGCTTGCGGCTGGTCGCCGGAAGGCTGGAATTGGCTGGCGAGCTGGAAGTCCACGGCAAAGATCCCTGGCCTGACCGCGCGTGATCCTCGAGGACCACCGTCGCGCGGGACGGTGGCTCCAGCAACAAATACGGCCGTAACCGCTCCAGCGTTTTCGGCCCAATTCCCCGGACACGCCGCAGATCGTCAATCCGCCCAAAGCCACCGGCTTGATCGCGATATTCGACGATCCGCTTCGCCGTTGTTTCGCCAATGCCGGGCAGCAACGTCCACTCCTGCCATGGAGCCGAATTCACCTCGACGCGATACGCGGGCCCGTCGTCCCGCCATGCGTCCAACGCCTTCGCCGCCTCCTGGAAACTTCCAGAGCGGTCCGTCGTACGCTCGTTTAGCTCCCGCCAACCGCTCCAGCCCAACCAAGCGGCGAGCGTCACCCAGCCAACCGCGACGAATACGCCGATGGTTCGCTGGTCGACCACAGTGAGCCACTGGGCATCGCCCCGTAGGATTTGAACCGCTGGTTCGACTTTCGAGCAACTTGGAGACGATGTTCCGGGCTGTGGTGGGCTCGAAAGTCTCTCGACAGGCTGTTTTGGCGTCGGCTGACCCATACGGCGACTCCTTGTTCCACGCCCCGCCCGACTCCCGTCCGTGACCCGTTCGCCCTATTATGGCGACCGAAGGGGCATCTGGCGAGCGGCCCCAAAATGAGTTGCAGCCCTGGGAGACGCCGATGGCCAAGGAATTTCGCCAACGCGAATGGGACCGCCACGCCGAGGACGACTGCCGACAACTGGTGCGTCTGGCGGTTCGCGAAGATCTGGACCGGTCGCTCGATTGGACCACGGCGATTCTGGTTCCCCGCGAAGCCCGTGGCGCGGCGCGGATCGTGGCTCGAAACGCCGGGATCGTCGCCGGGCTTGCCGCCGTTCCTGTGATTCTGGACGAATTGCAGGTCGACATCGCGTGGCAGCCGAGCGCCGCCGACGCGGACTCGCTTGTGCCTGGACAATGCGTGGCGCGACTCGCCGGCGCCGCTCGCGATCTGTTAACCAGCGAGCGGATCGTCTTGAACTTCCTGAATCGGCTCACCGGTATCGCGACGCAGACCCGCCGGTACGTCGACGCGATCGAGGGCACGGGGGTTAGGCTTTACGACACACGTAAAACGGTGCCCGGTTGGAGACGGCTGGAGAAATACGCGGTCCGTTGCGGAGGGGCTCGCAACCATCGCTTGGGACTGTTCGACGCCGTGTTGATTAAGGACAACCACTTGGCGTTTGCCGGCGCTCTCTCGCCCGCCGAAGCAGTCCGACGAACGAAACAGCACCTGGCGGAACACGGCGATGGGGGAATTCGCGACGCGATGGTGGAAATCGAAGTCGATACGCTGGAACAGCTGCGAGCTGTTCTTCCGGAGGGGCCGGACATTGTCCTATTGGACAACATGACTCTGTCGGAATTGAAGGAAGCGGTCGCGATTCGCAGCGAACTGGGGCCATCGGTTGAACTGGAAGCGTCCGGCGGAATCCAACTCGCAACGCTACGTGCGGTGGCGGAAACCGGTATCGACCGCATAAGTTCGGGGGCTCTGACCCACTCGGCTGTGGCGTTTGACTTCGGTTTGGACTGGGAAACTTGACCAAACTGGCGGCGAAATGAACTATTTCCTAGTCAAAGTTTGACAATTAGGAAACAAAAACTACCTTTCAAGAGCTTGGCTGTCCTGGGGAGAGGCGGCCACAGCGATGGGCGGCGGGGAGTAGCTGGGAGCTCGAGGGGACCCCGCCGCCTTTTTTCGTACACTTTGTTATTGGCTTCGAGCAGTTGGAGCCCGCCGCATCCGCCAACATGGCAGCGGCGCGATTGTGGCGGCTCGGCACGCCCCCCCTTTCCAAGATCCCGCGGGGCAACGGGAGCTGATTGGTAGCGTTGGGGCACGACGGACTTCCCAGTCCGTCGCTGCACTCGATTAACGAAGGACTTGGGTTATCATCCCCAAGTGTTTTCCCTTTTTTCAGCTCTCAGCACAGCTCAGCTCTGACAAAGCCCTGCGGTGTCGGCACAATCGCCGTGCCCCGGCATATTGGCTCGAGCACGCTTCAAGGCCAACTGGCACTGCGCTACTCGCGACGGACTGGGAAGTCCGTCGTACGAAGATGGCAGGACGTCGAGTAACACGGCGACGGACTGGGAAGTCCGTCGTACGAAGAAGGCTGGACGTCAAGTAACACGGCGACGGACTGGGAAGTCTGTCGCACGAAGAAGGCTGGACGTCGAGTAACACGGCGACGGACTGGGAAGTCCGTCGTACGAGGAGGGCAAGACTAGGACGACCTTCGCGGTATGGCGTCCAATGCCGTCGCTATCCAGCCGGATGGAAAGAAAAATACGTTGGCACCAATCGAGTGGCGACCAACCAGCCCTAGACCGCGTCCCAAAAATCCGCTTGAGAATGTGGGGACTTAGCGAGCCCCGGATAGCAAGCATAGGGAACGCGGCGTCAGTTGCCTGGGCGAGAGACGAACTCTAGACACCGCCTGCGGGAACCACTCGGCGCGAACGACGTTCGGCACGCAACCTTGCCCGCCGCTTGATTTCGCTGGGCTTCTCGTAATATTCGCGGCGACGCATTTCTTTCTTGATCCCGCTTCGCTCGACGAGCTTTCGGAAGCGGCGCACGGCCTCTTGAATCGTTTCCTTCTCTCGCACAACCAACTTAACCATCGTTCCTCCTCGACCCGAACATAACTTGGCTCCACGTAGGAATCTTCTTGGACCGGTTCCACCCAGACGGGTCGCGTAGTGTACACGTCGGCTTAGCAAGCTGTCCAGCCGTCGCAATACCGAAAACCATCAACCCACACGCATCTGGCGACCGAAAAGTATCGGCATCGGAGCTACGTTGTCCCGAACTTACCCTGGCAACAGGTGGAAAACCCCTCGCGTATGTCGACCGTCGCCGACCCGACCGAACTACTCCGCGAACTCGACGCCCGCCAAGATGAACTGCTCGAGCAACTCGACAAGCTCAACCAACGGGCGGAGGAACTCTTAAAGTATTGCCAGGAAAACCGGGCTGCCAGATCGTCCGATGTCGCCCCTGACCCAGCTTGACGACCTCTTCGTCCGCCCGCCCAGTCCTTCGTCGATTCAGCAGGGCTGGAAAGCGCAATGCGACTCGAGCCTCCGCGTGCTTCGCGCGGCAAACGCCCCGAACGACTCGAACGGCCGACAAATTCGGAATGTAAGGAGCTGACGAAGCTCTAGCGATACTTCAAGTGGTACTCGAGGAATCGCAATTCCAGTTCTAGCGTTTCCGGTGTGGGGACGTGCGTCGCTCTTCGGGTCATCGCCAGTGACAGGGGCGTGTCGGCGCCGAGCATTTGGTTGATTTCCCGCAAACGATTTAGCGCTCGCCAATTGCGGGGCGGGTCTTCCGTACCGCCGGAAACCAAGACCGGCCGCGGTGCCATCAAGGCGTGCAGTTCGTGGAGGTCGCGACCAGAATCATAGAGGCGCCGGTAGAGTCCCGTCCGCGGCCGATCGGCGTTGGGGATTCCCGGCGGTCGCTTCACTCCCCGTTCGTAGCCCAGATACCACGGTTCCCAGTAGTTCACGTTGCCGTTTTGCTCATTGAACACGATGCCCGGATCGGACCAAACCGCGCAGGCAAACGGTTCGTGGAGACAGGAAGCGAACATCGACCATTTACCGCCGTAGGAAAGTCCGATGACACCGATGCGGGCCGGATCGACGGCGGGGTGGTTCGCCAACGCCGTGTGACAGCTCGCGGCGGCGTAGGCCAGAATCGCCAACGGTTGCCGGTCCTGAACGGCTCCGGCATCGGTGAGCAGCTCACCCGTTTTGGCCGCGGGAAATTCGAGCGACCCGGGGGTGCCGATGGAGAGGGTCACGAAACCGCGACGAGCGAGTTGCAAGCCATAGTCATGCGTGCCACGCCCTCGCTCGGCCAAGCCGACGCTGGTCGCCGATTCGTAGTACAGCACCACGGCGGCGGGAAACGGCCCAGGTCCATCGGGGATGAGCAAATGGCCCGGCGCGAACTTGCCTCCAGGCAAGACTTCGACCTCGATACGCTGCTGTTCGAAATTCTCACGCCGTTCGCGCGACACCGTCTTGATCGCCGGATTGGCCAACGGCTCGGGAGGATCGCCGCCGAGCATTTTTCGCCAATCGTCCAAGATCTCGCGCCGGCGTGTCCGCCATTGTTCAGGCGACTCGGCGACTCGGCCATCGGCGAAAACGCGAGGCGACTTGTACGGTCCGAAATCATTGGCGAACTCGGCTGGCGGCGTCGCGAAAGGCTGGAGCGATTCGCGCCGCTCGCGGAGCCGATAGCCGTCTTCCCGCAGTTGCGCGGCTAGTTCGGCGACGTCGTCGGTGAGTATCGCGTCGACACCGCGCACGGCCGCCCGACGCCAGTTTTCCGGCTGCGCGGTGGCGAACTTGGTTCCCGCGACGAACACGCGTTTTCCCGCCGCCTTCGCGCGGGCCACCTCGGAACGCTCGGGCACAAACCGAAGATACACCCAAGCCGAGTGCGGATCGGCGATCGCGTCCGCCAGATTATCGGGACGCTCGGCGAGGCACGCGGCCGGCGCGGCCGGATCGGCGGCCTTCAATCGCTGGCGCACATCCACCGAGTTGATTGCGCGGCCGATGACGACGAGGCGCGACAACACCCCATGACGCCGCGCCAGCGCGATCAAATCGGACTCGATACGGCCATCGTCGCCCTTCAAATCGACAGCCACCACGGGCCGCTCGGCGTCGTAGCCGGCCATCAACGCGAAGACTTCGTCCAGCGTGGGTACGCGGGGCACGCCGCCCGCCAGCAATCGCAGCGGCAGGGAGTCGGCGGGACCGCCACGGCGGGCGTCAAGTGCCCGCAATTCGTCAATCGTCTTCGCGTTGACGGAGCCTCGGCCGTCCGTGGTGCGGTCGAGCGTATCGTCGTGGACGCAGACCAGCGATCCGTCCGCGCTGCGCCGCACATCCAATTCAAAACCAACTCGACGCTCAAGACACGCCTTGAAGGCGATCAGCGTGTTTTCGGGCAATTCCCGCGGCAGCCCGCGATGCCCCACCACCCCCGCGACAATGTTGCTGTCGAGTGGACACGCTTCGGCGACCAACCGCTGAAACTCGTCAAACGGCAGCTTTCCGCCAGGGCTTTGGGTAAACGCGATCGCGATCAACTCGCGACTTGGGTCCACCCAGGCGAAGGTGCCGTCCGCGCCGCCGTGTCCATAGCGTCCGTCGGGAAACACCTGCCAGCCATACCCATAAAACGACTTTTGTTTCGCCCGCGCGTCCGGAGCGAACAATTCGCGAGTATGGGCGGCGGTCGCGGCCCGTACGGCGGCGGCGCTGAGCAGCCGCGTCGAGCCAACACGGCCTTCGTCGAGGAACAATTGCAGGAACCGAGCATAATCGGACGCCGTGGTCAGCAGCCCACCCGATGAACGCACAAACGGGAACTTCGGGGGATCACCGGGTTGGTAGGTTCGCGTCCAAACGCCGTCTTTGCGAGTTTCCACGACCGCCCGCCGCTCAACGATTCCCGGTCGATCGCTGTGCGCGCTGTCCGCCATTGCCAATGGTTGATAGAAGTTGGTTTGGAGCAGTTGGTCGATCCGCTGGCCAGAGATCGCCTCCAACACGGCTCCGACGATGTTGTAGCCTGGGTTGTTGTACGAGTAGGTGGTTCCCGGCGGAAACTGCGGGGCGATAGCCGCGAACCGCGCCGTTTCGCTCCGCAACGTCGGACCGCCGTCCGGCACGCCGGGAGCGCCCGCTGGGGCCAGCGGTTCGAGAAATACCGTCGGAATACGCAAGCCCGAGGTGTGCGACAGGAGCCGCCGGACCGTGACATCCCGGTATGCCTCCGTTTTGAACTCGGGGAGATAGCGGCCGATGGCGGCGTCCAAGTCCAACCGCCCGTCTTCGGCCATTTTCAGTGCGGCGGCGGCGACAATCGGCTTGGTGTTCGATGCGACGTGGAAAATAGTGTCGGTGGTCATCGGCCGCTTACCCGCGCGATCGCGCCAACCGATCGCGTCATGTAAAACGACCATGCCGCGGCGGGCAACCATGATTACCGCGCCGTGCAACTCGCCCTGCTCGACCGCTTCGCAAAAAAGCCGTTTGGCGGCAGCCAACGGCTCAGCCTTCATTCCCACCGCCGCCGCATCGCCCTGGGGAAAGACCCCTGGGGCGACAGGCGGGTCAGTTTGTGAATACGCCGTGGGCATCCATGAATGGGGCGAAAGCAATGCGATGGAGGCGACGATGGCAAGCGAGCCAACAACCGCAAGGTGACAGATCCACAAAGGGCGTGAGGCGGGCCGCGCACGCCACGAGACGCGTTCCGACAACCGATGTGATGCCCGCGATGAGGGGCGATTACCAGCGATTCGGCAACGGCGCCACATAAGCGTTTCCTCGCTCTAGTTAAAGAAACCGAAATAAACCTGATTGACCGGCCACAACGCGGACGGCATCATACGACACCCAGAGTCGCTTTTGCGGGCGCGTCATCGCCCTTGTCCGTCTTTTCAACCCTATCGGGTGCCCCGTGCCCGCGTCCGCTTTCTTGCGTTCGTTGAACCGTGTCGCGGTCGCCACCCAGGCGGGCGTCGCTGTATGGGGCGGCCAGTGCTTTGTCTTCGGCTTAGCGGCTGGACTCGCGCTCCTTTCGCCCGCCGACGGGGCCGGACAGGAACGTTCGCCGTCCCCGAAAGGTCCCATCCTCAACGCGGCTAAGGGGTCGTCCGCGCCGCCTGGAATCGAACAACTCAAGGCGGCTCCCGATGACGGCGAGTTGCTCAAGCGGTTCGTCAATGAACGCAGTCGGGCCGCCATCGGCTTGCTGCCTCAGGATCCAAACGGCGCCGAGCGATTGCTTTCGGAGCTGCGTGGGTTGGTGAAGTCGCTGCAGCCGCGCACGGCGGCCGGTAAACGTCAGATCGCCGAATCGTTGGCCGCGATCGATGCCTACGGCAAGCGAGTCGAGATCGCGCGAGTCGATATCGCCCATTTACGCGACCAGTTGGCCGCCAATCCCAACCAGCCGGAAGTGATCCACCGGTTTTTCGACAAGCTGGCGATGGAGGTGTACTCGTTGGCCCGGACCGATCCGATGGCAGCTCGCAAACTCCTCGACGACTCGGTCGCGTTCGCTCGGGCCTTCCGAGAGAAGCTAACAGACAAAGAATCGCAGCGCCAGTATGAACAATCGACGCGACGACTAGATCGGCTCGAGGCCACGGTAGGATCGTCGCAGCGATTGGCGAAGCTGCTGGGAGAACCCGCCGCGCCGCTTTCTGTGGAATCATGGGCTCATGGCGAGCCGCTCTCGGCGGAAAGCTTGATGGGCAAGGTCGTGCTGCTCGATTTTTGGGCCGTCTGGTGCAGCCCATGCGTCGCCAGCCTGCCGAAGCTGGACGAGTGGCATCAGCGCTGGTCCGCGAAAGGTTTGGTCATCATCGGCTTGACTCAGTACTACAACTTTTCTTGGGACGAACGCGCCGAGCGTCCCGCGCGGGGCGAAGGAAAA
>JBJTOW010000539.1:0-3568 GCA_046074805.1 Planctomycetota bacterium
GATGACGGCAATTGGATGGCGCGCCGGTAATAGTCCACGGCGCCTTGATATCGTCCAAGCTCCGCATGGGTTCGGCCCAAACCGGATAACACATCGACCCGTTTCAGCCAGTCGCTGGGGCAAGCCGTGACTAGTTCATCCAGCATTTTCTCGGGAGAGTCGGTGTCGACACCAAGGTTTTTTTGGCTTTCCAAGTCATCCAACTGCCGCGCGAACGCGATTTGTCGCAGTTGCTCGACCAGTTGCCGCGGCGTTACCAACGCGGCACGCGAAATCGTGGCTCGCCGCCTCCCGCTTCCGCCACCTCGGAACCCGCCTCCCCGGCCCTTTCCACCCCGGCCCCTACTACCCCGGTCTGCGCCACCTCGGCCAACGTCACCGCTAACATCACCGCTAACATCACCGCCAACAACAGCGCAACCATCAACGCTACCCGAGGATCGGAATCGCAAACGGTAGTCGGGATCGCCGTACGCTTGGTATGCGGCCCAGGTATTCGAGTCGCTCGCGGATTGCCAGACGGCGCTCCTGGCATCCTTGACCGCGTGCCCGAACGGTTCGCCGTCGAGCATGGAGCGATAGAAGGTCGTGGCGAATTCCTTGGCGAGGTCATCACGCACAGCCCATCCGGCGGCGACGATCGCCCGCACCCCCATTTTGATCAGCTCCTCCGCCAGACTCGCAGCCAGTTTGCTGTACTCGAATTGGCGTTCGCTTCGCGTCTCTTCTTCCATTGCGGCGAGATGGCAGCAATTGAGAAAGACCAGCTCGGGAACCTGGGGCAGTTGCTGGATTTCCTGCGCGGTCAGGTATTGGTTTCCATTGAGCAACATGCCGTAGCGGGCAGGTTTATCAGCCTTGTGGCGGGAAAAATATCCATGGCCCGCTAAATGCAACACCCGATAAGATCTCTGAAGTAAACCAACAAAGACGTCATGGACATCGGCTCGTTCGGTATAACGATCTTCCACCGAGAAACCGTGACCCGTAAGCAGTTCGGCGACTTCGCGCGCTTCGTCTTGGGCGCCGTCCAGGGACGGAACATTGTCCTGAGTGGCCGGATTGCCGACGACGAAGGCAGTGCGGTCGTGGGACATTCGGGTCGCCGAGCGGTAGTTGGTGGCGATCAGTTGGCGTATGAGGCCGATTCGCGTCGCTAAAGGACAATCGTCCAGGACCAAAAGCTCCCAGGGGATCGTGGCCGTTTCCCCGTCCAGGACCAGCACAAGGTTGTCGATATTCGCCAGGCCATCCTTGAGATCATTTGGAATCAGCAATTGTCCCAACGCTTTGGCGATTTGCGGTCGGAAAACGCCATCGTCGATCGAGCGCCGAATCAAGTTATCGATCACGGGCCGTTGCCGTCCTTCGACCGTTTTCTCAGCCCGAGCACGATCCGCCATGGCGACGAATCGCAAACCGAGCGGCACGGCGTCGTCGATTTTTGGGCGAGGAAACGCCATTTCGAACAAGGCTTCACGGGCATCGAGATTTTTCACTGACGCGTGTCGCAAACCGTCGCGCAGGATGTCGTGAAGCGGTTCCGGCAATTGCCTTACCGCCTCCCGGGTTTCCGGGGGAGGCAATGCGGTGATTTCCCAGCGGCGCCAAGTGTGGGAAGTGGGCAGCGGATCGATTCGCAGTCGTCCGCTACTATGTTGCACCAGTCGCGGCGGCTGGTTTTCGAAGACAAATTCCGTGCCTGATTCGATCCCGATCGCGGGCGCGGCGACGACGGCCGCGTTAATCGCCGTATCGAGGAACGGATTCACGATTTCCACATCGCTGATCCGCGTGCGCCGTCGCGACCGCTGCAATTCCTGGTTCGCCTGGGCGACTCCCCTGAGCATCGACGCGACACAATCCTCGATCGTCATCATCGCCGCCGTTTCGGACCCGATGATCAGCAATGACACGCCGAGTTCTTCCCCCTGTTGCCGCCCTTCCCCGACTTTATCGAAATCGTGGCGGGATGACATCTCCATGGCGTAATCGATGAGCCCGTGCCGCACCGCTCGCGTAAGCTCGCCGCACGACAACTGCCCCATTCGCCCCAATCCAATCACGAGCGCACCGGCGGGCAGATCAACATGCTTTTCGTGCCGATCGATATGCGGCACCACGGTCTGCGATGTCTCCAATGGCCCCGGGTAATTGCCGAGCCGGTACCGATCCACAAGGACACCGCGCAGCTTCTTATCTAAATAGCGTTCGACGCCGCCAATCGTATCTCCTTCGTAATGGCCAACCATGACCGGATACTTCGCGAAGCGCAAATCGCCATGCAGCACCGAGAGCGTCACGTGCCGCGCCGCGACTCGGCGTTGCGTAGTCCGCTTCTTTCCGAACAAATCGTCGACCAATTCGCCGCGCGTCGGAAAATGCAAAGGGGATGGTAGAGAGCGGTACGGAGCCTTCTCCGTCGATGGATATGGCGTTCTGGGCAAACGCGATGTCGCGCCGTGCTCCAGCAGTTCAATGTACGCGGGAAGCAACTCGACGCTCGTCGCCAACTCGCTATGGTCGGCGTCGGCGTAATAGACAACGCCTTCCGGAAGAACGCTCGATTCATGGGCGACGCGTCCATCGCCGAGATCGGTGTTTTCTACGGCCAGGCGATTGTCTTTCACACGAAGATCGATCGCCGTTCCAACACCGCACCCCAACACGCTTAAGAATTCCGCTTTGGTCCCCGTTCCCGCACTAACGCGATCCTTGATTCTTTGCTCGGCGTCGCGCAACGCCGCTTCCTGCGGCAATGCTCCCACGCCCTGGTTCGCCGTTCGCAGGCTGGCCCAAGTCCGACTGTAAAACCAGTGAGAGTCGTCTGGAAGCAGTTCCAACAATCCAGGAAAGCTCGCGAAGAGGTCGAGTACCCTGTCGAGTGGATAACGGGGATTTAGCAACGCAAGGCGGCGCATGGTCGCGTCGACCCCGGTCAACATCGCCGCGATAGACGCCGCGCCATGGTGTGGCGCCCCCAGCATCAATACGCGGACCCCGCCATTTCGAGCGAGTCGGGCCAAAGCCGCACGCACAGTGTCGTTTAGGGGAAAGTTGTCGGAGAGTAGACGGCGCACCACAAGCGCGCCGGCCCCATGGGCGAGGAAGCAGATCTTCTTTTTTCTTGAATTATCCCCGTCGCCGCGTCGCCCAATTAGCTCCTTGGCCACCGACTCCCCTAATTGACTTGCTGATTCATCGATCGAGCGGCGCCAATCGTAGGCCAGCGGGACGACTTCGTAGTGAGCGTTTAGCTGTTCAGAACAAGCAGAGTAGAAGTCGGATAATTTCGTTTGAATCCTATTATTTTTGTTCTGGAGGTAAAGTTTCTGGAACCCGCCAAGCGAAAGCGATTCCAAGTCGAGCCAGAACGGCGGATCCGTGTTGTTGGGAGAAGCCTCCGCGAGATCCGAACCGAAGACATCGGGAACCAAAAATAATAAGGGCCTCGGAACGCGTTTTTCCTCATCGACGGCGAGCGACACCGCCCGGGCGATCGGTCGTGGTTGCGCGGATTCCGCAATCTTTTGGAACCCGGTAGGCACTCGCATCGATCCGTTGGCCG
>JBJTOW010000540.1:0-6354 GCA_046074805.1 Planctomycetota bacterium
TCGAACGAAGTCCCGTTCAAAATCGACGTCGTGCAGCCCAAGGCTCCGCTCGTTCGAAACGGTTCGATGGATTTGAAAGTGGTCGCCACCCGGGCCGCCGACTTCAAGGCTCCAATCAGCATCTTCCTGCTGTTTAACCCGCCGGGCGTCGGTTCTTCGGGTTCGGTGGTGATCCCCGAGGGCCAGAACGAAGCGGTTATTCCGCTGACGGCCAACGGCGGCGCCGAGCTGAAAGCCTGGAAAATCGTGGTGATGGGACGGGCTGGGTTCGGTGGCGGCACCGTGGAATGTGCCTCGCAACTGGCCGATCTGACCGTTGTCGACCAGTACCACGCCCTCGCCTTCCAGAAGGCGGCGGCGGAGCAAGGCCAAGAGACCGAGATGGTCGTCAAGGTCGAGAAAAAAGCCGATTTCGCCGGTGAAGGCAAGGCGGAACTGCTGGGCTTGCCGGCGGAAACGTCGACGACTCCGCTGACGTTCAACAAGGACACCGCCGAGCTGGTGTTCAAGATCAAGGTGAATCCGGCTGCCAGGCCGGGTAAGTACGCCCAGCTCGTGTGCCGCACGACGTTTCAGCATGAAGGCGAGCCAGTCACCATGACGGTCGGAACGGGTGAATTGCGGGTCGATGCCCCGCTACCGCCCAAGCCGATGACCGCCGCCGCGCCGCCCCCGCCCAAGCCGGTGGCCGCCCCAATGCCGATGCCTATGCCTGCGAAGCCCCCCGAGCCGAAACGCCTGACGCGTCTCGAGCAGCTTCGGCTGGAACGTGAACAGGCGGGCAAAAAGTAGCCGGTCCTATTTTGGTGGTAAAGTTACCGTAACCGACATCGTTTCCGCGATCGGCCAATCGCGGCCGTGCGGCGGTTGAACCCGATGTTCCATCGCCGTGTGTTTCGCGAATCTGCAAGGAGTCTGCCCAGTGATCTTCCGCCAATTCAGTCGGCTCGGCGCCGTGCTCGCCGTCGTCCTTGCGGCGGGTGCCGCCTCGGCACAAATGCCGCTGACCGGAATCAACGTCTATCCGCCAGATGTCAACCTGAACACGAAGCTTGACTTCCAGCGGTTCATCGTCGTTGCCTCGCGTGCCGACGGTGTCACGATGGATGTTACCAAGCAAGCGGTGGCCAAGGTCGCGAATTCGGCTTTTGCCCGGGTTGAGAACGCCACTGTTTTCCCGGTGGCGGATGGCGAGACGGTCTTGGAGGTCGACTTCCAAGGGTTGAAGGCTAGCCTGCCGGTACGTGTGAAAGACGCCACCGCCGATCGCGCGATTAGCTTTCATCTGGATGTCATGCCGGTTTTCGCCCGAGCGGGTTGCAACACGGGTAGCTGCCACGGCGCCGCCCGCGGCAAGGATGGTTTCCGTCTGTCGCTGTTCGGCTTCGACCCTGTGGGTGACTACACCCGCGTTACTCGGGAAATCGGCGTTCGCCGCATCAATTTGGCCGTGCCGGCGGACAGCCTGCTGCTGGAGAAGTCCGTAGGGTCGGTTCCCCACACGGGCGGCAAGCGGTTCGGGATCGATTCCGAGTATTATGCCACGGTGTTGAAGTGGCTCGAGGCGGGCGCTCCGCCGGACGCCGGTGTTCCCCCGAAGGCCGTGAAGCTGGAAGTTTATCCGCCCGCGGCGGTTATCGAGGGCGCGAACAGCACGCAGCAATTTATCGCCCGAGCGACGTTTTCAGATGGCCATGATCGCGACGTGACAACGCTCGTCACGTTCATGACCAGCAACGACAACTCGGCGCCAATCAATCCCGACGGACTCGTCACCGCCGCCGCGCGCGGCGAAGCGTTCGTCATGGGCCGGTACGACACGCATACGGTCGGCAGCCAGGTGTTGGTCCTGCCGAAGGATCTGGTTTACGCCGCTCCGCCCGTGACCGGCAACTACATCGATCAACTGGTCGCTGGGAAGCTGAATAAGATTCGCATGTTGCCGAGCGGTCTTTGCACCGACGAGCAGTTCCTCCGTCGTGCGGCGCTCGATATCACGGGCCGCTTGCCGACGGAAGAAGAGTACGCGGCGTTCATCGCGAGCACCGACCCGAACAAGCGGGCCGTGAAGATCGACGAACTGTTGAATCGCAAGGAGTTCTCGGAAATCTGGGCGATGAAGTGGGCCGAGTTGCTGATGGTCAAGTCGAGCAACCAGGTCAGTTACAAGTCGATGTTCTTGTACTCGAACTGGCTTACCGACAAGGTCGCCAACAACGTTCCGCTCGACCAAATGATCCAGGAGATCCTGAGCGCGACGGGCGGCACCTTCCGCACTCCGCAGACCAACTACTACCAAATTGAGCGCGACACCCTGAAGGTGGCGGAGAACGTCGCCCAGCAGTTCATGGGCATCCGCACCCAGTGCGCCCAATGCCACAACCATCCGTTCGATCGCTGGACGATGGACGACTACTACAGCTTCGCCGCCTTCTTCTCCCAAATCGGCCGTAAGCAAGGCGAGGACTATCGCGAGACGATCATCTTCAACAGCGGCGGAGGCGAAGTTGGCCACTTGGTCGGTGGTCGGCCGATGAAGCCGAAATTCCTGGGCGGCGCCGAACCGGATCTGTCTGGCCGCGATCGCCGCGAGGTTCTGGCGAAGTGGCTCACCTCGACAGACAACCCACTCTTCGCCCCAAGCATTTCGAACCGCGTGTGGGCGCACTTCTTCGGCCGCGGCATCGTGGAACCGGTCGATGACATCCGAGTGAGCAATCCTCCGAGCAATCCGGAACTGTACAAGACGCTCGGCGATAAGTTGGTCGAGTACAAGTACGACTTCAAACAGCTGGTTCGGGACATCTGCAATTCGCAGACGTATCAGCGGAACACCGAACGCAACGATTCGAACAAGGACGACGAGAAGAACTTTGCCCACGGAAACGTGCGGCGGATCCAGGCCGAAATGCTGCTCGACTGCATCAGCCAGATCACCAATACCAAGGATAAATTCCGAGGCTTGCCGCTCGGTTCACGCGCTGTGCAAATCGCCGACGGTGGAACCAGCACGTACTTCTTGACGACTTTCGGTCGAGCCAATCGCGACACTGTGTGCGCGTGCGACGTGAAGACCGAACCGACGCTGTCGCAAGCGTTGCACATGATCAACGGCGACACGATCCAGGGCAAGATCGCGGCCGGCGGCGTCGTGAAACAGTTGCTCGATGGTGGCAAGACACCGCCGCAGATCATCGAGTCGTTGTATGTGCGAGCGTTGTCACGGCGGCCGTCGCCCGAGGAGTTGGAAAAACTTCTCGCCACAGTGACGCAGGCCGAGAATCCGCAGGTAGGTCTCGAGGACGTGTTCTGGGCGGTGTTGAACTCGCGCGAGTTTCTGTTCAATCACTAACCGCGGGCACGACGGTCCGCATGACTAGGCCGCATTAACAGGCCGCACTTACAGCGGGCGTGAATTGCCCGCGTTAACAGGCCGCACTCAAAGCGGAGAAGCGATGATGATTCCGGTTTTTCGAAAGTGGCTGGGGGAACGGACCGCTCGCGCGATTGCTGGCTGCGGGCTGGCGGGAATCGTCTGGGGAACGTTCGGGGCGGTGGTGACGGAGCGGCTGGCGGCCCAAGAAGCCAAGCCGGCCGACGGTCCGAAGGTCACCTACGACGAGCACGTCCGGCCGATTCTTCGCGAACACTGCTTTTCGTGCCACAATCAAAACGGATCGAAGGGTGGCCTGTCGCTCGATTCGTTTACCAAGACGATGGAAGGCGGAAGCGGTGGCCAGGTTGTGTTCCCGGGCGACCTGGAGAGCTCGCGTTTGTGGACTTTAGTGGCCCACATCGAAGAGCCGCGGATGCCGCCGATGCAGGACAAGCTGGCGGCCGCAAAGCTTGACTTGATTAAGAAGTGGATCGAAGGCGGCGCTCCGGAAAACGCCGGCTCTAAGGTCGTCATCAAGAAGAAAAAGACGTTCGAGATGACGGCCAGCGGCTCTGGCAAGCCGAACGGACCGGTCGCCTTCCCGGAGAATCTGGTTCGCCAACCCGTGATGGCGACGAATCGCGCCGCCGCCGTGACGGCGATCGCATCGAGCCCATGGGCGCCTGTGCTGGCGATCGCGGGACAAAAGCAGATCGCGTTGTACAACTCGGACAGTGGCGCGTTGCTCGGCATCATGCCGTTCCCGGAAGGTGTGCCGTACGTGCTGCGTTTCAGCCGCAACGGCGCGGTGCTGCTCGCCGGTGGTGGGCGTGGTGGACACTCGGGCGCCGTCGTGCTGTACGACGTTAAGAGCGGGCGGCGCATCCAGAAGCTTGGCGACGAACTGGACGCCGTCCTTTCCGCCGACATCAGCTCTGATATGAGCATGGTGGCGCTTGGCGGCCCGCAGAAAATGATTCGCGTCTACTCGACGGACACGGGCGAGTTGCTTTACCAGATGAAGAAGCACACCGACTGGGTGTACGGCGTGCAGTTCAGTCCAGACGGCGTGTTGCTCGCCACGGCGGACCGGAGCGGTGGTCTGTTCGTGTGGGAAGCCGCGACCGGTCGTGAATATCTGAACCTACGCGGCCACAACGGCGCCGTGTTCGACGTGAACTGGCGGGGCGACTCGAACGTTCTCGCCTCCTCCGGCGAAGACGGAACGATCCGGCTGTGGGAAATGAATGATGGCAATCAAATCAAGAGTTGGGGCGCTCATGGTGGCGGCGCGTTGAGCGTCGCGTTCACGCACGATGGCCGGATTCTGTCCGGTGGCAAGGACAACACGGTCAAGGCTTGGGATGGAAACGGCGGCGCGTTGAAATCGTTCCCGGCATTTCCGGAAGCGGCGCTGCGCGTGACCTTCACCCACGACGGTGCTCGTGTCGTTGGCGGTGATTGGCTTGGCACGGTAAAGATGTGGAACTTCGCGGACGCGGCTCCGGTGGCTTCGTTGCCGCCGAATCCGCCGACTCTCGTCACGCAGGTTCAGTTGGCGGGCCAGCAAGCCGCCACCGCGCAACAAGCGGCCGCGACCGCTGCGGCGGAATTGGCGGCCGCTCAGAAAGCGGCGGACGACGCTGCGGTCGGCTTGAAGGCGGCTACCGACGGACTGGCTGCGGCAACAACGGCCGCCCAGCAGAAAGAAGCTGAGCGGGCGGCGGGCCAAAAGATGGCTCAAGACCTGACGGTCGCGGCGACGAAGGCTGGCGAAATGGTCACTGCTACGCAAGCCGCTTTGACGGCGGCCAATGCCGAGAAGGACGCGGCGACAAAGGTGTTCACGGACAAGGCGGCAGCGGCGAAGGCGGCGACGGAAAAAGCGGCCGCCGATAAGGCCAACGCCGACAAGTTAGCGACCGAGAAAGCGGCCGCCGAAAAGACGCTCGCCGACAAAACCGAGGCGGCGAAGACAGCCGCCGACAAGGTAGCGGCGGAGGCCGAACGAGTGGCGGCGGAGAAGGTGGTCGCCGAGAAAACTCAGGCATCCCAAGCCGCCACGACACTGGCTGCCGCCTCGCAGGAAGTCGCCGCGAAAGCCGAAGCGGAACGCGTTGCGGCGGAAAAGGTGTCACAGGATAAGACCGCGATGGCTACGAAGGCGGCGGAAGCGGTAGCGGCCGCTAACGCGGCTGCCCAACAAGCTCTTGCGGCGAAGGCCGAAGCGGAGAAGCAATTGGTGGCGAAGACGGCGGCGGCTAAGGCTGCGGCCGATCAAGTTCCAGTCGCCAAGGCGGCGATGGACAAGAAGATGGCCGACAAGACGGCTGCGGATGCGGCTGTCGCCCCAAAGAAAGCGGCGGCCGACGCAGCGGCGGCGGCGGCGGCGAATCTCAAAGCGGCGGCCGACAAGTTAGCGGCCGACTTGGCCACCTTTGAGCAGCTGCCGGCGAAACTGGAGGCGGAAAGTAAGCAGGCTCAAGACAAAGTTGCGGCGGCTCAAGCTGCTGCTACCGCTGTCGAAGCCGAGCGGGTTGCGGCCGAGAAGGCTTCGGCCGATAAAGCGGCGGCGGCTAAGGCGATCGCGGACAAGCTGGCGGCGTTGCAAGCCGAATACGCCGCTGCCATGGCCGCTCAAAAGCAGGCCGAGGAGATGATGGCGGCGAAAGCAAAGGCGGCCGGCGACGCCAAGTCGATGCTCGAAACGGCTCAAGCGGCCGCTGAGCAAGCGGCGGCTGAACAGGCTCAGTTCGCTGAAGCTTACGGCAAGAAACAGTAGCTGGCGCTTGGAGTGCGGGGCCGAAGGCACCGCTTTCCAAAGACGTCGCCGCCCACCGGCTCTTGCGGTGAGTCGACTCGGGCCACCGAGCGACTAAACGCGATCGACGCAACGCTCTTTGGAGTGCGGGGCCGAAGGCACCGCTTTCCCCACTGACGCCGCCTCGTCGAAGCTAGCGGCCACCGAGCGAATAAAC
>JBJTOW010000541.1:0-8140 GCA_046074805.1 Planctomycetota bacterium
TTGGCGAGCATCGCGCCGCGGAAACGTTCAACTTCGCCACGATTGAAATCCCCATCGCCGGTCAAATGCGCAACGCTCAACCGGTCGACAACCCGTTGCCTCAGCCACGTCTCCTCCCGCAGTTCACCCGCCGCGCACACCGGTATCACGCCGCCAAACAGTTCAGGTAGTGAAAATCCCACACCGCACGCGATTCGACCACCACCGGAAAAACCAGCGATATAAGTGCGATCGGGATCGACACCGTATTCGCGTCGAACATCGTCCAGCACATCGAGGATGATGCGAATCCGCTGACGACTATCTACGCCATTGCCGGCGTTATGAGGAGAAGCGAACACCATGAGACGTTCGTCACACGTCTTGCGAAACGTTTCCAGCCCCTGCGGTTTCGGACCGGCTGAAACGAACAGCACTAGACCGGGCGACGCCGTTCGACCGATGCCCGCCGGAACGTAGCGTTCGTATGTTTGCGCTGTCGCGTCATATCCAGGAAGCCAATCCGCGGGCGGTTCGGCGGGACTTTGGTTCGATACGGCGAAGACCCAGTCCAGACTCGTCGGCGTGGAGACCCGCACCGACGGCGCATGCCCAAATCGCTCTGCGGCGGCAGCGATCGAAGCCACGCCGGACAGCGTTCCCACGGAATGTGCCGCAACACAGGCCAGTTCCGCGAGAAACCACCAGAGGACCACGATGCTCGCCCGAACCGCTTGCCGTGTTCCGAAAAAGCCTCGCATGGTTCGGGACGGCCATCGCGAGTCTCGAGCCAACAAGATTGCGAGCCGAACGGAGTGGGGCATGGCCAGCCTCGCGAACCAACGGGGATGAAGTTCACACGGACGGAGGCCCGGCCACGATTAATCCATTCCTGGAATCCACAGTTTGGACTTCGCGGGCGCGGCAGCGGGACTTGCGGTTGGAACCGCCTTCGACGCCCCACCAGGGGCGGTGGGTGTGCCAGCCGTGATCGGCGCGCCGGCCAGCGGCGGTCCTTGATCGGGGGTCCACAGTCCGCTTGGTTTGGACGCGGGGACCGCTCCCGATGGAGCGGATCCTGGAGCGGCGAAGCTGGGCAATTGAACCGACAATCGTCCATCTGGCATACGCCGCATGAACGGCTTGATGATCGACAGCAAGCCATTGATAACGGCGTTGTCGCCGGAGAAATCGCGTTGGATTTCGTTGATCAGCGATTTGGCCGATTCGCCCTGTCCGGTCATCAGCAGGAGATTGAGTTTTTGCAGCAGGAATGATGCATGCGAGAGCTTCAACTGTTTGCAGAGAGCGATCGCTTCATCAAAACGCTGCGAAGCCTCGGCCATCGACTTGCTGGCTTTGATCATCGCGTCTACGGCCACAAGGCGGGCGGTGTTGCCTTGCAAGCTGGGCCGCGCGAGTACCGCCGTTGCGGCGGATTGTTTCACGTCGTTGATCGAGTAGCGACTGGCTTTGAAGAGCAATTCACAGAGCGTCTTGTCGTCAAGGCTATCGACATCGACGCGACGGAATCGATACAGCGGAATTGATTCAAGATCCAATTCCGGACCACTGAATCGCGGCTCGGGAGACAACCCAATCCGTTCTCTCACTTCGTCGAACAACTGTGATTGCTCGTCACTGGCGGACTCTTGTTCGGCGAGCCCGATGATTGCCGTTAACCGCACACGCAAGGTCGAGTCGTTGGCGGCGTCGCGAGGCGTCTTGCCGTCCAGCGCTTTGAGTGGTGTGCTGGTCCAAACATCGAGTAGGTTGCGGCGGACTTTTTCCCGTGGGAATAGGCTTTGATCGATGGCCTGCCCCTCCGGATCGTCAGCGGTGGGCGCTACCCCGAGGAAGCTGGGGCTGCGCAAGACTGATAGAAGCGGAAGCTTCGCGTAAGTTTTGGCCGGTTCCGCCGCGCCCAAAGCTTCGCCGCAGACGTCCCGAAGCGTAGCGAGGAGGATCACCGGCAACTGGTCGGAATCGTGTGTTGATAATTCGATGCGAGCGGCGCGATCGGTTTGCCGGCCAAACACGTAAATCCGTCCCAGGACGACGGGAACCTCGTCCATCGTCCTTGGCACGGCGATATCGCGAGCGACTCGGTCGCAGACGATGAACGCGGCCTTTGGCGGTGGACCATCTTCGGCCTCCCATTCCTCGATTTCGTCCCGAACGGAGATGAACCGTCGATCGGACAACATCCGCTCGGTGACGCGATCGGTTTCCGTCAGCGGGAATTCCTGCGTCAGGTAATCGACCATGTCGGGATTGCGCGGCTCGATAAACTCAGCGATCATCAACGCTTCGATCGCTTCGTCCGCTGGCACAGTCGGCAGCGCGGCAAAGGCGCGCCATGCCAGGCTGGAGATGTGCGGATTGCCCAGTTGCAGACGGAGGACGGCGAGATTCCAGAGGATACTTGGTTGGCTTGGGAAGCGGCTGGCCAGAGCCTCGAACGCTTCGCACGCCTTCCAGATCGCTCCTTTGGTAATCAGATTGAAGGCGGCTTGGAAGTCGTCCCGCCAAACCACCGTCTCGGGACACTTCCGCGGGCTGAACAGTTGTTTGGCGATCGGCGGGATTTTCGGCGATTGTTGCACGGCCCGCACCATGTCGGAGGCGATCGCCTGCTCCTCGGGCGTCTCCATCAATCGCTCATAAGTTGCCGCCAGCGAAGCGTAGGCGAGTGTTCCGAAGGTGTCTTGATTCTCCGCCATCAATCTGGCGATGAGGCGTATCGCGTGCAGTAGGCTGACCGCGGCTGCGTCGAAAGTTTCCGCGTATTCGAAAGCGCGGCTGAACCGCTCGATGGCGCCCGCCAAGTCGCCCCGCATCGTGCACACGCTGCTGGCGGCGGCCAGCGCCGCTAGATTGCGGGGGTCGCGTTGCAACCATTCGCTGACGGTCAGGTTGGCTCCATCCATGTCGCCGCTCGCCATCTGGATTTGGCATTTTGTGGCGAGCAAAGCGGGGCGCCGACCTTTGAACGACATCAAGTTATTAAGCTGATCGACGGCGGCGTTCAGCTGTTTGCTGTCCACCAAGCGGGCCACCCGATCCATTTCGGAAAGCAGGTCGTTCGAGCAGCAGAACTTGATCTTTTTTCCGCTTCCACAGGGGCAATAGGCGTAGTGGTCCAACATGGTTACTCTTCAGCGTCGAGTCAGCTACCGGGTTTCGATCAATTCAGCCCAGGCGAACGGCGAACCGGACGGCGAGCGATACTGGGGCGTTCCCGCCAGCCGTGTTAAAGCGCAGAATCGTAACAGACGGCCGCGAACTTGGCGAGCGGCGGCGGCGTTGCATCCGCCCCGGCCCGTCCCTAAACTGGCGGCCTTTCCAAAAAAATTAGGGGGAATCACCGCATGGCAAAACCGCTGAATATCGGCATGATCGGCTACGGGTTTATGGGCCGAGCCCACTCGAACGCCTACCGCAAGGTCAATCACTTCTTCGACCTCGAATACCAACCGGTGCTCAAGGCGGTCTGCGCCCGCGATGCCGAGAAAGCCCAGGCGTTCGCCGAGAAGTGGGGCTACGAATCGATCGAGACGGACTGGCGGAAGCTGATTGCCCGCCCCGACATCGACGCGGTCGACATTTGCACGCCGAACAACCTGCATCGGGACATCGCGCTAGCCGCCGCAGCAGCGGGCAAAATGATCCTCTGCGAAAAACCGCTCGCCATGAACGTCGCCGAGGGCGAGGAAATGACCGCCGCCGTCGAAAAGGCGGGAGTCCCCAATATTGTTTGGTACAACTATCGCCGGGTGCCGGCGGTGACGCTTGCCAAGAGACTGATTGAGGAAGGGAAGCTGGGCCGGATTTTCCACTACCGCGCCGTGTTTCTCCAGGACTGGACAATCTCAACAGACTTGCCCCAAGGCGGCGCGGCCCTGTGGCGCCTGGACGCCGCCGCCGCTGGCAGTGGTGTAACCGGCGACTTGCTCGCCCACTGCATCGATACGGCCTTATGGCTGAACGGCAGTATTTCCACTGTCAGCGCGATGACTGAGACATTCATCAAGGAGCGGAAGCACACGCTGACGGGCAAAGTCGAGCCTGTCAAGATCGACGACGCCTGCGCGTTCCTGGCTCGCTTCGAGAATGGCTCGTTGGCCACTTTCGAGTCGACTCGATACGCCCGCGGCCACAAGGCGCTTTACACGTTCGAGATCAATGGCGAGAAGGCGTCGATCCAATGGGATTTGCACGACCTGCATCGGCTGAACTACTTCGATCATGGCGACGAAGGAAAGCTCCGCGGTTGGCGCTCGATCCACGTAACGGACCACGGTGGCGGACATCCGTATATGGATAAGTGGTGGGTGCCTGGCTTGCAGATTGGCTACGAGCACAGTTTCGTGCATCAGGTCGCCGACTTCCTGGAAGGAGTCGCGAAGGGCCAAGCGGTTGGTCCGACATTCCGGGACGCGCTCGAAACCCAGAAGGTTTGCGACGCCGTGCTGGCCAGCGCCCAATCGGGTGCCTGGGTGAAAGTCTAATGTTGGTCGGCGCATAGAGTCCGTCAACCTGATCTATGCCCTTTTTGCTGGCTTGAGCGATCAACGTTTGAGGCGGCGAACGTCTTTGGAGTGCGGTGCCCGTGGGCACCGCTTTGGAATTGCGCAAAAAGCGTAACTCGCAATGAGCGGCCGGAGAAAGCGACTCTCCGAGCCGCGCATTCTCCGCTGGCTTTAGCGATCAACGTTGGAGGTGTCGAAAACGTCTTTGGAGTTCGGTGCCCGTGGGCACCGCTTTGTAACTGCGGAAAAATCGTTATTCGCAAAGTCCGGCCGGAGAAAGCGGCGCCCGAGGGTCGCCGCACTCCAAAAACGACTTTCCGATCCGCGCGTTCTCCGCTGGCTGTAGCGATCAACTTGGAACGGTTTTTCTCGTTCGAGTCCCCCACGGGATATTAATTTCCACACGGGGCGAGTCTCAAGTACGATCCAAACCGGCCAACCGCTAGTCTCGCAGGCCGCGAGCGGCGAACGCGTCGCTGGTCGCCGCATCGGTGAACACACCGGTGCGTTCGAACAGCTTCAAAGTCGCTTGCAGCGGCCGCCTCGAATCCTCGCCGAGCTCATTTTCGGGGAACGCTTCGAGCACCCAGTCAAGCGACTCCAACGGGCCCACGCCGACCGCTTCCAATACCTGTTGGTGGAAGCGATAGTCAGGCCGCAAGAACGCCAGGCACAGATCCGGCAGGTGCGGCCCGATCGCGCGCCGTTCCCGCTCAGGCAATTGCGGCCACCATTCTCCGAAGAACTCGGTGAAGTAGGTCTGATGCCGACCTTCGTCCACCTTGTGGGCCTCGGCGTAGTCGCGGACCAACGGCAACACCGTCGTGTCCCGGGGCAATTGGGCGAGCGATCCGCTGATCAGCGTTTCCGAGATCGTGGCGAACGCCGTCTCGAGATTGTGTACCCAGGCGAGCGAACACCGTTGGGCGATTTCCTGCAGATTCCTGAGGAACTGCGGCTCGCCAAAGTCGAGCGGCGGCACCCCCGTCAGATGCTCGATTTGGCGGGCGACATCGTCGCTCGCGGTCGCGTGATGCGCTTCGTCCCTCACGAGGAGGAAAGCGCGGCTCCGCATGTCCCGCGACACGGGAACCGACAACTCTCCCAACGCGATTCGATGCCCCACTTGGTTGACACTCTTCAACTCCAACTGCTCGGTAAAACGCAGATAGCCGTACAGGCACTGCGTGAGCGCTTGCCACACGGCGGCGGGCCCCAGTCGCTGCTCGAGCTTACCGGAATACGGAACCAGTCCGCGCGGGAACAGGTCGAAGTTGGCGAGTCCGGCTTCGGTCGCGAAAAACCGTTGGCCGTTGCGCACCCAAGACAACTTCTCCCACTGTTCATACTTCTTTGTGAACACTACCATCGCTCGAACCTTTCGCTAATCCATCGCAGGACGATTCGCCCTCCTGCGTCACGGCGAGACCCGGCCGAAGTTGGCCAAGTCCGCCATCGCGGCACTTTCCCCTCCTGAAAAAATCCGCGAGTTCCATCGTCTTGTTCTTTCAACGCTGACAAAAAATGGGACTGGCGATCCGTTGAACGAACCGCCGAGTCCCTTGCATGGCAGGCGTGGCGACGGACTAGGAAGTCCGTCGTACAAAGGAAGCGAAGAGCGGACGACGACTTAGACCCGCCGCGCGATCAAGTAGGTGCAGCCGTCGGGACCGGCGACCGAGCTATGCGGGGTTCTGGCCGGCAAACGGATCGTTGTGCCAGGGCCCGCATTGAATTGCTGGCCATGCACGTGGAATGCCAAGCGGCCGGCGACGACGTACAGGGTTTCGTCGATCGGGTGGGTGTGGAGCGGATGCCAGCGGCCGGCTTCGTCCCGCTGCACTTCGACGCTGCCCTGGCGGGGCAGCCGCGACTGGATCGCCTCGTCGAGGCTCATCGCGGTTCCCGCCACCACCGTTGTTCGCGGCGGACCTGGGGGGAAATTGCCGTCGGATAACGCGGATTCGGCGGCGCCACGGATCACCAACGGGCAGGGCGGTGAAGGCAGATCGTCGTCGGGGATGAAGTACTGCGCCGCCTCGAAGTTCGACGGATCGCCGTAGTCGCCCATGGACGAGTGGATCTGGGCCAAATCCCAGGCGGCGAGCCGTTTACGGATGACAGCTCGAACGCGGGCTCCTTCCGGCGTGCCGCCCTCGATTCCGCGAAAGACGCTGCGCGGCTGGAACAGCAACAGCAGCGACGGACCAAGATTGCGGCTGCGGCGGCGGTGATGGGACGGCATGGCGCCGAACACGAACATTGGCTCACCGCCAAAGCAAAACTCCCACTTCGGATCGGTGGGCGAGCGCGGGACATCGCTCGGCCACGGATCGGAGTCTTGGTCGTGCAGTTTCTGAAGCAGGTCCCAGCCGCCGCGGATGTAGTGGTGATGTCCGCGCAGCTGAAGTTCTGGACGGACAAACGCCACCAAAGCATGGCGGTTCCCGGGATGCTCGCGGGAAATACGGATCAGTTCGTGGACAGCGGCAGGGGAAACTCCAGCCGCCGGCTCTTCGACGATGGTGTACCGCAAGGAGCCTGTCTGTTCGCCCGCGACCGCGAAGTAGCACGGGTAGTCCCGGTGCAGCACGTGGCGGCGGAACTCGCCGTAGACGGGCGGTATCCAAGCGGGAACGCCCTTGCCCGCAAGCATTTCGGATTGCGTGAAGAGCGCCGCTTGATTGTCAGTCGCGGCGCGGGGGTTGGAGGAAAAATCGGGATGTTGAACGGGAGTGGACATTGCGGCCCCCTTCGAGGGTGGCCGGCCGATACGGGGCCGGAATCCGACGACCGCGGAATCGCGGTAGCGAAACTCGCGGCACTTTCCCCCGGCTCCAAAAAAAATTTTTTCTCGGCTTTCAATGCCTGCGGTTCCGGCGTCCACTCCATCTGGCGACCGGTGAGCCACGGTCTTCGACTCGAACGCCCGCCGCACTGGCACACGTCGACATACCGCGCCACCCGTCACGGCGAAGGTGTTGGGAAATGGTTTACGCGGCATTCTCCGCTGCTTGACACGTCGTCCGCCGGTCAACATGCTTGTGCAGGACTGTCGTGAAAGGGCTCGGTGCACCAAGCGAGCCTCGGCACTATTGGCACCACCGCGCTCCGATCCAAAATGGGTTGACAAATGGCACTTTTGCGGCTGGATAGCTTTCCGGACATTCGGTTGTCCGACACCATTCCGATAGGCTCGGTCGAGGGACGGCTCCCGGTCAAGTTGAGCGTCTCGACTACCGATCCCGAAACGAAACGGCTTGTTTTCCTGGATCACGAAATCGCGGCAACATGGGGAGTCGATCCAAAGACGATACCGGTCCGAGCAGTTGTGGATGGCGAGGAAACTATCCTGCCTGTGCAGTGGTGGCGCGTCGAAGTTCAGGTGGCGAGCGATCTTCCCGAGATTAAGAAGGGAATGGAGTTGGTGATCGCGAGGCAACTTGCAGCCTGTTGGACTGCCAGTGCCCCATTCAAGAAGGCCGACAAGAAGGGGCGCGGTGAGCGTCCCGATCCCTTAGATGGGCTGTACTCCGATTCGGAGTCGGCAATCGAACGACTGGAATCGCTGAGTTACGACTTTTGGGAGAAGAACGACAATTATCTGACCGCTGGAATCTCGATTCCTC
>JBJTOW010000542.1:0-6965 GCA_046074805.1 Planctomycetota bacterium
GACCTCATCAATCGGATCAGTCGCTGGAAGATGCAGGGCATTCAGGACTCTGAAGCCAGCAGTCACACGGAGTCGGATTTCGATTTCCTGGCAGCGATGGCCTACAAGAAGTATCAGAAGCAGCTGCGAGCCTGTGGCGCGGTGGACTTTGATGACCTTCTGCTCCTGACGGTCAAGCTGTTTCAGGATCATCCGATGATTCTGCAGAAGTATCAGTCACGATACGATCATGTTCAGATCGACGAGTATCAGGACACGAACGGCGTTCAGTTTCGCCTGATTGAATCACTCGTGTTGCCCCACAAGAACATCTGCGTGGTTGGCGACGACGATCAGTCGATTTATGGCTGGCGCGGAGCGGAAGTCGAGCACATTTTGCGGTTCGCCCAGGATTGGCCTGACGCGCGAGTGGTGCGGCTGGAGGAGAACTACCGCTCGACAACCGCCATCCTTGATTTGGCCAACCGGCTGATCGCCCACAACCGCAAACGGCATGACAAGGTGTTGCGGCCCGCTCGGCCGGGCGGTGAAAAACCGCGGATCGATCAGCACAAGGATGAAACGATCGAGGCGCAGGCGGTCGCCGCCGATATCGCTCGGCGTCTGAAGGATCCGGGGGTCGAGCCTCGGGATTTCGCGATTCTATTTCGCACCAATGAGCAGCCCCGGGCGTTCGAAACGGAGTTGCGGCGGCTCAAGTTGCCGTACGTTCTTGTGGGCGGCATGTCGTTTTTTGATCGCAAGGAAGTGCGCGATCTCGTCGCCTATCTGAAGGTGCTGAACAACCCGCGGGACGAAGTGTCGCTCTTGCGGATCATCAACAACCCGCCTCGGGGAATCGGGACGAAGGCGGTAGAGGCGTTGTTGGCTCGCGCCGTGTCCCAAGGCGTGCCGCTCTGGGATGTCCTCGGAAAACTTGCGGAAGTGCCTGATTTGCCGGCGTCGTCTTGGGCGCCGATCGAGGCTTTCGTGCGGCTGGTCGGCGAGTTTGGCCGACGAGCGGCAAAGGGACCGTTCGCGCCGCTTCTCCGGGATCTCATCGCCAAGGTCGGTTATGAGGCTGAATTGCGGCGGTTGTACGCTGAGCCGGAGGAACAGGCGGCGCGGTGGGCGTCGGTCGAGGAAGTCGTGAACGCACTGGCCGCCTACGAACAACGCGACGACGAGGACGATCCGCCCAGTCTCGCGGGTTTCCTCGGGGAACTGATGCTTAGCGACCGCGACGCCGGCGACGAAAAGGAAAAGCAGCTGAAACGCGACGCCATCGCTCTCATGACGCTCCACGCCGCCAAGGGGTTGGAGTTTCCTTACGTGTATATGGTGGGTATGGAGGAGGGACTCTTGCCACATCACCGCAGCGTGGCGGTGGAAGGGGACGCGATCGACGAAGAGCGGCGCCTCTGTTATGTCGGCATTACTAGGGCGAAAGAGCGGCTGACGCTATCGCTCGCGTTGACTCGCATGAAGTGGGGCAAACCGCGGGACACGATCCCCAGCCGATTTCTTTTCGAGATAACCGGCCAAGCGGAAAACTTCGCCAAAGTGGCCGCGGAAAAGAAAGCCGCCGAGCGTCGCGGGGCCGCCGGTCAGCGCCGCCGTCCGTAAGGCCGCCGCTGGCAATGGAATAGTTGGCGATGGTGTCGTCAAAAAAATCCGCCGGACGATGGCTATAAGTCACGGTGGATTCAAGGGCGATCGGCTACCGCGTTATCCGACCAGGGGTTCTTCCGCCGCGAATTCGATTTTGCGGTCCCGTTCGCTGCGTGCCAAGGCAATGAACACCGTGAGCGGCCCTAGGCGCCCGAGAAACATCAGAGCGATGATGATCAAGCGGCCAAGGCTACTGAGCTTCGTGGTCACGCCGGTCGACAACCCGACAGTGCCCAGTGCCGAGACGCATTCGAACGCCATATCGCGAAAACCGGCGCCACCGTTGTTGCCGGGTCCCGCCGATTGCTCGATCGTAAGCAGCATCATGAGCCCGATCGAGGCGATAATGGAAAACAGGAGGGCTGTCGCCACCGCGCGTTCCACGATTTGGTGCGTGATCGACCGTCGGAAAACGTGCACCTTGCCGAATCCTTGGAAGGTCGACCAAGCGCGGCACGCGAGCACCATGAAGGTCGAAACCTTGAAGCCGCCGCCCGTGGAGCATGGACCGGCTCCGATGAGCATCAATAGCATTGTCACGAACAGCGTCGCGTCGGTCAGTTTTGAATAGTCGACGGTGTTGAAACCGGCGGTCCGCGGCGTCGTTGATTCGAATAGCGAGGTCATCAGCTTCTGGGCGAGTGGCTTGCCGGCCAAGGCTCCGTCCCACTCGAGCACCAAGAAGGCGATCATCCCTAGGAGTAGTAGCAAGGCGGTGCCGAGCAGCATCAGTTTCGAGTGCAACAGTAGATGCCCCCAACGCTCGCCAATCGGATGCACGCGCTGGCGATGCCAGTCGAGGATCACTGGAAAACCGATGCCTACAAGGATGATCTCAATGGCGATGGTGAAGTTGACAACCGGGTCGCGCTGGTAGCGCATGAGATTGTCGTCTTCCAGTCCGAAGCCGGCATTGCAGAAGGCGGCGATCGAATGGAAAACGCCTTGCCATAGGGCCTCTCCCCACGGAAAGCCATGACGCCACGCGAAATTAACCGCCAGGATCGCGGCGCCAAACGCCTCCACGGCCAACGTGGCGATGAGCACTCCGCGGAGCACCCAGCGGATATCGGCTTGGCTGCCGGCGCCAAGCGTTTCGGAAATGATCGCTCGCTGTCGCAGGCTCTCCCGCGCGCCGAAGGTAAATGACACGAACGTTGTGACGGTCATGATGCCGATGCCACCAACCTGGATCAACGCGGCGATCACCGCTTGGCCGGCGAACGAGTAATCATGGCCTGTTGATCGGACCGTCAGTCCAGTCACGCAAACGGCGCTGGTTGAAGTGAAAGCCGCGTCGAGCCACGAGATGGGCTGTTGGCTTTGGACCGACCGTTCCCCGCGGCAAAATGGCAAGGTCAGCAGGATCATGCCCAACGCGATCGTGCCGGCGAACCAGAAAAAGGAAAGTCGGGCCGGATGGCGGGTCAACGACCCGGCGAATTGGGACATGCGTTTGGCTTCGAAAGCGAAGCGGCTCCATCAAGTTTTTGAACACGTCATCCGGCGCGGACGGGCCAGCCGTTCCCAATCGCTGGCGGCCATGATGATTGAATGAGTCAGGGAGCCGGCATTGAAGGCGACACGTCCGTGTGACTTGCCAACTTCTGAGTCAGCCCATAGGTCGAACGGGAAGAGGGGCCTACCGAAAGGCGGCACGCTGCCCGGGGTCAAACCGGTCAATTCCAGCAGCTCTTCCGGCGTTGCGAATCGACTCTTTTTCGCCCCGAGCGCCGCTTTGAGCGCGGCCGAGTCGAGCTTTCGGTCCGCTGGCAGCACGAAAAGGACGAAGGCTTCGTCGACCTTCAACAACAGCGCCTTCGCACCGACCGACAACGGCTCGCCGCGAACTCGAGCCGAATCCTCCGAGGTGGGCGTTGGCTCGTGCTCGAGTTCGCGGAATTCAACGCCGTCCGCGACCAACAATTGTCGTATCGCTTGTAGCACGCTCATGGCTGTTCACTCCCGTCGCGGTTCGACACCCAGCAAATGACGGACAAGGAAGTCTGCTCGACGCCGTCGGCCGTAAGGGGTTTCGGCGGCTCCGTGGCCCGCGCCGGGAATCACCAGCAAATCGAAATCCTTGTCGGCGCGCACCAAAGCGTCGACGACCTGCATGGTCGAAGACGGATCGACGTTCCGATCCATTTCCCCGACGATCAGCAGCAGGCGGCCCGATAGTCGATGGGCCTGTGTGGCGTTCGAGTGCTCTTCGAAATGCGGTCCGACTGGCCACCCCATCCACAGCTCATTCCACCACACTTTGTCCATGCGATTATCGTGGCAGCCGCAGTCGGCGACCGCGACGCGATAGAAATCGCCGTGTGCGATCAGGCCGCGAACGGCATTCTGGCCGCCTGCCGATCCGCCGTACAAACCGACGCGGGATAGATCGAGTTCCGGATACTTGGCGCCGAGCGCCTTGATCCAAGCGATTCGGTCCGGGAAGCCGGCATCGCCAAGGTTTTTGTGACACACATCGTGGAACGCCTTGCTGCGGTGCGACGTGCCCATACCGTCGATCATCACGACGACAAATCCCAACTCGGCGATTTGCCGTGGACCGCTTTGCGACCCCCATTCTTTGGGCACGTAGGCCGCTTGTGGGCCGGCGTAAATCTGCTCAACCACGGGCCAGCGGCGCGCGGGATCGAAGTTTGTCGGTCGAAGCACGATCCCGTGAATATCAGTGCGGCCATCCCGCCCTTTGGCAACAAAACGCTCGGGCGACCGCCAGCCGGTCTCCATCAGCCGCGACGGATCGCCGCGTTCCAATTCGCACACCAGCTCGCCGGTGTCTGATCGCCGCAACTCGACCACAGGCGGCTGATCGACTCGCGACCATGTCGCCAGCAAGTAACGGCCATCCGGCGAAAACCGCCATCGATGCGTGCCGTCGGCGCGGGTCATTCGCGTCAAGTCACCGCCATCGAAGTTCACGCGGATCAGATGTACGTGATACGGATCCTGTTCGGGATCGATTCCGCTGACGCGCAGCCAGAGTTGCCGCTTCGACTCGTCGACCCGTTCGACCCCCCGCACCACCCACTCGCCCCGAGTGATCTGGCATTTCACGGCGCCCGCCTTGGCATCGTACAGGTAAAGATGATTGTGTCCGTCCCGTTCACTCATCCAGATCGCTTCGCCCGAGGCGTCCAACCAGTGCAAAAACTGTTTGTGGGCGTAATCGAAAAAAGTGGGTGGGCGTTCTTCAATCACTACTCGAAACGCGCCGGTCGCCGGCGCGACCGCGAAAACCCGAGTTCGTTGATGCCCTCGTTCATGGTGCGTGAAAGTGAACTCGGCGGAGTCTGCCCGCCAGCGCGCGCCGTCTATGGACCAAGTCTTGTCGGCGACGATCTGTTCCAGTTCGGGGGCAAGCGTCGTCACGCGACGCTCGTCGAGCGAAACGATCCGCGGACGGCGTTGCGGCAGCGGGTCGCCCGGCTTGGCATAATTAAGGGTATGCAGCTTGGGCTGCAGTTGGTCACGCGGCGACGATTCGATCAGATGCACTTCGCGCTCGGGGACTGCTGTGGTCTGCCAAGCCACAACGAAGCGGCCATCCGGCGACCACAGGAACGGACCACTGTAGGCGTCCTGCGCCGTTCCATCGCTCGTAAGCGTCGCCGGATCGAGATTGTCCCCCACGCGCGCGACCAGTCGCAGGTTGTCGTCGACGACCTCCAAGGTCCAGCGACCGTCTGGCGAGTTGGAACTGGCGCCGCGGCCACCTTGGCGGTTTGCAGTCCGCGAGTCGGCGTTCCGCGCGTCGGTGTCCCGCGTTTCCGTGGAACGCCCACGGCCGCGATCACCAGTGGGTTGCCGATTGGAGGCGCCACGCGATTCGGCGGGTGGTGTCGGGCGAGGGGGCTTTGTCGCGTTGTCGATCCGGGCGACGCTTGGCGTCGCCGCCGCGACAAACAAGGCTTGTGTCACGCCCTTCGAATCCGCGATTCGCCAAACATGGCCGGCGAACGTGTGCTGTTCATGTTTGCCGCCAGCGGCGACGCGGCCATAGCTTCGCTCGGTGCCATCCGCTGGTACCCAGAAGAGTTCCAAATCGCGAGTCGTCGCGTTGACGAAAATCACAGCGGATTCCTCGCCGCCGTTGATACTGCGTTGCAATGTTTCCTGCGGGGCAAGTAGCGGGGCGTCCGCCGTTTTTTCGCCCTTGGCGCCGGGCTTGTCCGCGCTGTCCACCGGGTTTTGCCGAGGAGCCGGTTTGGAGCCCGCGTTGTCGATCGGCGGGCCAATCCTCTGCAGGGAGTGGTCGGCGAGCACGAGTTCCCAGTCGGTGTTGTAGGCGCGAAAACGCAACCGTTGGCCATCGGCGATCAGCTCAAGGCGGTCGAGCGGCAACCGGTTGGCGGAGACGATTGGGGATGGTGTCGGTTTTACGGCGGCTTGCAAATCCGCCGCAAGCTTTCCATGGTCGAAGGCCTGTTTGCGCTCGCCTCGCGCGGCGTCTACCCACACGAACTCATGGGCGTCGGGGCCCGTATCGACGCGGTACCAAAACGCTGTCCCGGTCGCGTTCCATTGCGGTTCAACCCGCAACCGGAAAACGCGGTTCGAGGTGCGCTGCTCCAAGGTCGCGGCGCGTTCATAGTCGGCGCGTGTGCCCTGGGCACTTGCGGTGAAGTTCGCGCCGAAGATAGGAACGACCAACGCGAGAATCGAAGCGGCCAGCGTGCAACGCCCTGGAATGGCGGCGAATCGGAAACGGAAACTGTTCATGGGTTGGAATCGCTCGGATTGTTCTTTTCATCCCTGAGGGCCGCGCTCAAGTGGAGTCGGATCTCCTGTTCGATCCGGCCGCGAAAGAGCAGGGCGGCCATGGGAAGTTGGCACTGCACTCGGGCCTCCGCCTCTTCGACCAATATTTGGCCTGTGATCTTGAAGCCGACCGCCGTGAAGCCGTATCGCAGCTCGTGCCCGTGCCAAGATCCCTGCAGGTCGCTCAATTGGTCGCCGAAGCCAGCGGCCATTCGCGGCAATACTTCTTCTAGCCTAGCGCGCGCGGCGGTCCTGCCGAGTCGATGAGGTACGACGGTTTGAAATTGGGCCATGGTTTGTGTTCGAGGTGCGTGATTGGCGAAAAGGCGTAGCGTCAGACGAGGCGAGCGTGGCTGTGGTCGTTTTCTTGACCAAGATGCCGATTTTGAGCGGAGCGCATAGCCAATGCTTCGGCCCAATCGCGAACTCGATCCGCGACAAGCGTTCCGGAACGGTCTGGATGGCAAACGGCGCCGCGAACAGCGATGTAATCCGGGAAGAAGTCGAGCGCCAGCGGCAACTGGTCACGGCGCAGC
>JBJTOW010000543.1:0-2593 GCA_046074805.1 Planctomycetota bacterium
TGCTAGGCGCAACAAGTGGCCTAAGCCCATAATAATGTGTGCGCGTTAACATCAAGTGCTTGGCCTTTCTTGCATTGCATAACAGTTCGGCTTATACACGTGTTGTTTTATTGAGCCGGTACGCGCGTGAGCGTCGCATCCCGTTCTTCGGCATCTGCCTAGGTATGCAATGCGCGGTGATCGAGTTCGGCCGCCAAGTCCTGGGCCTCGAAAATGCCCACTCCACCGAGTTCTCAAAAGACACGCCGCATCCGGTGATTTGCCTACTCGATGAACAACTCAAGATTGTCAATAAAGGCGGCACCATGCGGCTCGGCGCCCGCGACGCGCGGCTGGCGCCAGGCAGCCGAGCCTACGCTTGCTACCAACGCCCCATCATCAGCGAACGTCACCGCCATCGCTATGAATTCAACAATGACTACCGCCAACAGTACCGTGACCACGGCATGTTGCTGACAGGCGACAGCCCGGACGGAAACCTTGTGGAAATCGTTGAACTGGCCGACCATCCATGGTTCTTAGCTGTTCAGTTCCACCCGGAATTCAAATCCAAACCAACCGCCGCTCATCCGCTGTTCGCCGGCTTTGTCCGCGCCGCCATCGAACGCCATCAGCTCCGCAGCGAGCGCGCTCCGGCAAACCCTCGCGAGGCGGCTGAGTAAGACGTTGCGTCCAGGTAGTCTTTAATGCGAGCCCCATCGACGCTTCATTGGAGGCTGGCTTCAGCCAGCCGATTCGTATCTTGTCCTCTCTGGCGTAACCTGAGGAGAATCAACCATGGCCGACGACTCCGACAAACCGCTGACGGAAGACGCCTTAAAAAAAGCCAAGTTGCCGCCAGCCAGCTTCGACACGCTGGTGGAGATGCTTGCCAGCCAGGTCGTCGTGTTTCTTGGGTTGCATCCCGACCCAGTGCGCAAGGCTCCCGTGGTGCGACTCAACTTCGCACGCCATTACATCGACACGCTCGCGATCCTCGAAGAAAAAACCAAGGGAAACCTTTCCAGCGACGAGGCCGCGTTCCTGGAACACGTCTTGCACGATCTGCGAATGAAGTTTGTATCTGTTCAGAAAGACAACCCGAACGGGTAAATGGTTTCCATCCACGAATCGCCGCGCGAGGTGCCATCTATGCGTCGTCTCTTCACCACCTATCGTTTGTTACAGGCCGCCTCCATCGGCGCCGTGCTTGGTTGCCTCGCCACAGCGAGTCGGCTCCCGCCCCCTTTAAGCGTGCTGGACGCGACGAGCCTTGGCGTGTTCGCGGCGGAACCGATCGCAGTTGGCGATGACGACTGGCCGTGGTGGCGCGGCCCTCGGCACGACGGAATCGCTCGCGGAAGCCGCAACCCGCCCAAGGTCTGGTCGGAGACGGATAACGTCATCTGGAAAACTCCGATCCCCGGTCGGGGGCACGGCGCCGCGATTGTCGTCGGTGACCAAATTTTCATCGCGGTGGCCGAGCCTGATTCGCAGACGCAGTCGGTGCTTTGCGTAGAGAAGGCGAACGGAAAGCCACAGTGGAGCACAGTGGTCCACCAAGGCAATTTCGAGACTAAAGGGAACGCCAAATCATCGCATGCGTCGTCGACGCCCGCCAGCGATGGAAAAAATGTGTATGTCAACTTCCTGAATGATGGATCCGTTTACACGACGGCGTTGACTCGCGACGGCAAGGTGAAATGGCGGACACGCGTGGCGAATTTCGTCATGCACCAAGGCTTCGGTTCATCGCCGGCGCTCTATGGCGACTTGGTCATCGTGTCGGCGGACAACAAGGGCAGCGGGGCGGTTGCGGCGCTCGACCGGGACTCGGGTGAAATCCGATGGCAAATCAGTCGGCCCAAAGTTCCGAACTACACGTCGCCCATCATTTTCAAGATCGCGGGTAAAGACCAGTTGTTGTTGACCGGATGCGATAAAGTCACGAGCCTCGACCCACTTACCGGCAAAACTTACTGGGAAATCGACGGCGCAACGACAGAGTGCGTCACATCGACGGTGACCGATGGTCAACTGATTTTTACGAGTGGTGGTTACCCGCGAAACCACCTGTCAGCGGTGCGAGCCGACGGCTCGGGGCAAATCGTCTGGGAGAATAACTCGCGGGTCTATGTTCCCTCGATGCTTTGCCACGAGGGCTATCTGTACGCCGTGTTAGATGCTGGGGTCGCCATGTGTTGGAAAGCGGATACAGGCGAGGAAAAATGGAAAGGGCGACTTGGCGGCACCTTTAGCGCGTCGCCGGTATTGGTGGGCGATACGATCATGGCCACAAATGAGGTGGGCAAAACGTTTTTGTTTCGTGCGACACCAGAGCGATTCGAGTCGCTGGGGGAGAATACGCTGGGTGACGAAGCGTTCGCGACTCCGACCATTTGCGGCGGGCGAATCTACGCTCGGGTCGCCAAGCAATTAGCCGGCAAGCGACAGGAATTCCTGTACTGCATTGGCGGTGAAAAACGGTAACTGCCCATCCGCTAACGACTTGGTCGATTGACAATCTGTTCTCGAAGATCGTCGATTATCGCTTGCAACTCGTAGGCATTCTTGTCGGCGAACTCGGTGTCGGGTGATTCCGGGAGGCGGAGGA
>JBJTOW010000544.1:0-2941 GCA_046074805.1 Planctomycetota bacterium
CACAGTGGCGCCGCGAGACTCAGCCACGCGACGCAAAGCCAACAATTGCTCGGCGTTCCAATGGCGCACACGCACGACCGCCACGGTCGATTTCGCCGTCGACGACTTCATCCCATTCCCGGCGTCCGACGCGTTACTCGCCGCCAATTCCGCCGGCGATGCCATGACGACACGATACGCTTGCGACGCATGCGAAGCGACGCCTTTGAGGCGTCGCCATAACGAATCCTTTTCGGTCGTCCTCGCTGGCGGCGAATCTTCGCCGTTCGTTAAGTCCGCCTGACCTAATGACTCCCCAGACGCGATCGCAGACACAGTTCCAGACGGGGATTTAGACGCGGATCCAGGAATAGACGCAGATGCGGATGGGGAATGCTGCGATCGACGCAAACGCAACCGTGCGCGACGGGCCAGAGCTTGCTCATCGAGCGACTCGAGAGCGGCGCGCCAGTCGCGTCCACGCACCAACGCGTCATAGACCAACAGCCATTCGCCAATCGCTGTCGCGGCGCCAATGCCGTCACAGCAAGAATGATGGAAATGCCAAGCCATCCGCCAACGATCCGCGTCCCGCAAGAACTCGACTCGCACGCCAGACTCGACGCGCAGATCCAGCCCGCGCAGCACAACCGTCTGGTCTTCGCGCCACACGATGTCATTCGCTTTGGCCGTGCCATTGGGCACGGTTATCCAATGCGGTCGGCCCCGCATGTCGCCGACTCGCATGCCCAACAATGGATGTCGCTCGCAGATCGCTTCGAGAGCCTCTTGCGCTAGCTTTTTGTCCACAGCGCCAATCAGTTCGCCGATGATTGGAAATGCCATCGGATAGTCGGCCGTATCGTCGAGCCACATGAGGTGCTCGAACGGCGACAAAGGGCAGGGAAAGGCAGTCATGCGCGACTATGGTTCCTGGCAATGCGCGAGATTCACATGAACTTGAGCGTGGCCTGATCTGGAAATAGTACCACAACTCTCCGACGTTCCCTCGGCGGCGTAGCTCATGGGCTTAAGCGACGTGCGCGGGCCTTGTCCAAGCCCACACGAAAAACAACAGTTGAAAAAATATCAGGCTGGCGTGGCGCTCGGTCTAGGCATGTAGAGCCATTCCACCGTCGATCGTCAAGGTTTCGCCTTGAACGAGATCGCTCAATCGGCTTGCGAGGAACAGCACGGCGTCGGCGACATCGGTCGCCTCGAGCACGCGGTCGCCGACCAATCCGCGTCGCTGGCGGCCGGCGAACATCGCGTCCGCTCCGGGCAATCGCCGAGTGGAATCGGTTTCCACCAGGCCGGCTTTCACGATGTTGAAGTTGATGCCGCGTCCCCCGAGCTCCAGAGCGAGATGCCGCATCAGCGATTCGAGCGCGGCCTTCGTGGCCCCGATGGTGCCGTACATTGGAAGCGCCAGGTGCGAGCCATGGCTTGACAGCGCGATCACTTTCGTTCGTTCTTGACGGTCCGCGAGCAAGTCGAGCGCCGCTTGGACGAGATACAGAACGGGTCTCGTGTTGGTGTTCATGGCCGCGGCGAAATTGGCGTCCGTGGTAGCCATCAACGGGCGAAATCCCCCTGTGGCCGCGTTGCTCACCACGATATCAAGCCGTCCAAATTCGCGACGGATGAAATCCACAAGCGAATCGACATCGTCCCGTTCCGTCACGTCGGCTTTGACAACCGCCACATCGCGTCCCAAGGCTCTCAATTCCTCGCCCAATTCCGTAGCGGCGGCTCGAGACGTTACGTAGTTCACGATCAGATGCGCGCCAGCTTCCGCCAGTCGCCGCGCGCAAGCTCGGCCAATTCCCCTTGAGCCGCCGGTTACCAAAGCCACTTTGTTCGTTAACTCAATCATTGAAGTTGCTCCTGGGCGAATGCCAGCGTTCTCAGCCCGTGTGACGTGTCGCGCCAAAGGATCCGCGCGGTCCGCAAATGCTGTCCCGCTGGCAAACCGTGCTTGATTCTTGCTTCTCCAGCGTATGACGACTCCAGTTCGACTTCGATCGAAAGCGGCTCGAAGGCCCGATTCGATACGAGCGCTTTGTAGGAGGCTTCCTTCGCGGACCAAATGCGGAGCGTGTCCAGTGGGTCGCGGCGCCGCGCGACCAACGCTTGCTCGCGGGGCGTGAACCAAGTGGCGGCCAGAGCCGAGCAATGTTCGACGCGGTCGACGACATCGATTCCCACGCGAGCCTGCGGCCAGGGGGCGATGGCGGCGCAAACCTGGCGGTCGGAATGCGCGATCGAAATGGCAAGCCAACTAGCCATGCCAGCGAAATAAAGTGTCGGTCTGGATGCTTGGCCACGTGGATTGGTCGATAGTACCGAAACATCGCGACGCGAAAGGCGCTGATCGATTCCCAAGCGTGATTCCACCGCCTCGATGCGCGGCAACAATCGTTTCACACACCAGCGCCCAGCCAGCCAATCGTTGCGGCGTCGTTCCCCCTTTAGCTTTCCGAACCAATCGAGTTCGGCGGGGCTAAGCCATCGTGACGGCGCCTCCTGATTCAATTCGGCCAAGACATCTTCCCTTGGTCCACCGTACTCGTGGGGCAAGGATCGGTCGTTCATTTTCGCCTCGACAGATTTGCGACGCGGTAGTTTTCGGCTAACGCGAGACAACGTCCCGACGAATCCACAAGATGGAAGTCGTACCAAGAGCAGTCCGCGTTTTGTTCCTTTAACGTGAATCGGCAGCGACATGCCTGGCCCGCGTCAGGTGAGCCAAAAATCCTCAGCCGCTCCACTCCTCGCGGCAAACCGTAGCGTCCATCCAGCATGACAAACGCGTAGGTTCCACAGGCGACGAGGCAACCATCCAGGAGCGCGCTGGGCATCAACCAACGGCCACCGCTGCGTTCGCCTGCCAATTCGAGCGGCTCGCGCGCTGTCAGCCGAATTCGGCCGCCGTCGCGTTGGAGGGCGATCTCGGAAACAG
>JBJTOW010000545.1:0-9266 GCA_046074805.1 Planctomycetota bacterium
CGCAAGCCGCCCGGTGAGTCTCGTGAAGCGCACGGCACCGGGTGTGAGCGACCGCCGGACCGGGCGGCTTGCGCCGCTTCGCTTGTGATTGGCGACACCATCTCGCACTAGCGGAGCGGCGCAAGCCGCACGGTGAGTCTCGTCAAGCGCACGGCGCCGGATGTGAGCGACCGCATGCGAAACGCCGGGAGGCGACGAATGCTTCGACGGACTTGAAGTCCGTCGTACAAAGAAGTCCGTCGTGTGTGAAAAGCGGGAGGCGACGAATGCTTCGAAGGACTGGAAGTCCGTCGTACAGGGGGGGGGCGTCGTGCGGTGTGGAAATTCGTTCGATTCGTTCGATTCGTTCGATTCGTGGTACCCATTCGTCGACCGAACTCGGCGAAATCGGCTCGTCGGGGGCCACGGTTTTCGACATTGACCGGGGTTCCTTGGGCGCCTACGATCGGGAACGGCTGAGTAGCGACGGCGCTCGGACGCGGATGACTCCACTGCGGACCGAACGCCACCGTGAACTCGGTGAGGAATGTAAGAGCAGCGAAGTACATTGAGCCGGAGGCGGTTGAGCCGCCCAACGGCTTTGGCCCAGGGAAGGTGCCCATGTCGACAGCGACGCCGTATCGCCGCCATTCGTTTTTGTGGCGGTCGCGGAATTGGATCTCGCTCATCGTGCTCGCCCCAGCGCTCACGCTAACCGCCTTCTCGGCCCCGGCGTGGACCTTCGGCTACTGGGGAGCGGCCGCTTGTGAAACGGCCGGTTGGCTGCTCTTCTGCCTCGGAGCCACCTACCGCTGGTGGGCGATGCTCTATATCAGCGGCAACAAAGACCGGCAGATCATCTCCACCGGTCCCTATTCCATGTGCCGACATCCGCTGTACTTGGGAACGCTTCTGCTCAGCTTGTCGTTCGTGGCGTTCCTGCAAAGCGCCTCGCTGTTCGCCGGCCTGCTAGTCGCCGGCCTCGTCTATTTCGCGATCACCCTCCCGCGCGAAGAAGGCCGACTCGTCGCCAACTACGGCGACGCCTACGAAAACTACCGGCGACGCGTGCCCGCACTGCTACCCAATTTCTCGCTCTATTCCAGCCCGTCCACGATTTCGGTTAATCTAAGCGGCCTGCGAGCCGAACTGATCCGCGCTCTGCGATGGGCCGCCCTGCCACTTGTCGCTCATCTGCTCCAAGCCGCTCGACACGAGCCGTGGTGGCCGCATTGGATGACCATGCCGTAACGCTCGGCAACGCCCGTACGATGGACGTTTGCGTCGACAGGCTACATGTGCGTTCGGTCTTTGCCCATCTGGACACTGTTACCGACGCTGTTGTACTCGACCATCGTCATGAAGCTGCGCATCAGCATCAATCCGCGGCCTGATGGGAGGTCGATGTTGTCATCGTCGGTTGGATCGGGCACTTCCATCGGATTGAAACCCTGGCCCTGATCCGTCACCTTGATGTAGAACTTCTCGGACGACAATCGCAGAATGACATCCACGAACTTTTCCGGGTTGTCTTGATTGCCGTGCTTAATCGCGTTCACCACGGCTTCTTCGACCGCTAGATGGATCCCGAACACGTCGTGTTCTTCCCAGCCGCACTCGGAAAGCTTCTGGAGCAGCTCGTCGACAATCCTCTTGCCCTCTGCGGGAACACTTGGAATTCTCGTGTCGATCGACCAGTTCCACGCGTGATCAGTCATAGGTCGCTCGGTGCTCGTGATCGCACGCCACGTGCGTGGCGAGAGTTCCGGATGGCGTATCGTCCCAGTTAGGTTCGATCGGGTCGCGCAACAAGTTTTCGCAAGCTGGTCGAACTTTTTTTGGCAAAAATGTTGCGGCTTAATTTAGCACAAAAATCCAATTTGTCCACTGTTCGATCCAGCGTTAATTGCCCTGAACCGCCCTACTTAGGTAGGATTCCCTGACGAAAACGCCCCTTGTGGTGGGTGTGCCAACATCGAGCCATAGGAACCCGCTCTCCGCCCCGATCTCCCGTTAGCTCGGGAAAAACTGTCGGTACGACTGGTACCCACCGCTGAGATTCGTGGCCGCTCGACCCGCTTGCAGCAGGATGCGAGTCGCTAGGTAACCCCTCATGCCAACTTGGCAATGAACGACCACCGGGCGGTCCCGCGGAATCTCGTCCAGGCGGGCCCGCAGTTCATCGATCGGAATATTCACCGAGCCTGGGATTTTTCCCTGAGCGTGTTCGGATGGCGTGTGACGTCGACAACCAATGTCTCCAGCGGCTGTGACGCCAGTTGGTCAGGGGCCACCTGCGGGTGGTCGCCACGGAGCAGTCCGGCCGCGATGAAGCCCGCCATGTTGACGGGGTCCTTCGCGGACCCGTACTGCGGCGCGTAAGCCAACTCGGCTTCTTCCAAATCGAACACCGTCATGCCAGCTTGGATCGCGATCGATAGCACATCGATCCGTTTGTCGACTCCCGAGCGGCCACTGGCTTGGGCGCCGAGCACTCGGCCGGTGTCGGGCGAGAACAACAGCTTGATCGTCATCCCTTCGGCCCCTGGGTAGTAGCCGGCGTGATGACCGGGGTGAAGATAGATTTTGCGGAACGGGGTTCCGGCGCGGACGAGCGACTTTTCGCTGGCGCCTGTGATCGCCAGCGTCATTTCGAACACGCGCAGGATCGACGTGCCCTGCGTGCCGCGGTAGCGGCTGGGGCGGCCGTTGGCGTGGTCGGCGGCGATGCGGCCTTGGCGGTTGGCGGGGCCGGCGAGCGGCACTTGGGCGGGCGATCGCAGCACGAAGTCGCGGATCTCCACCGCGTCGCCCACAGCGTAAATGTCCGGGTCGCTCGTCCGCATCGTCTCGTCGACGCGGATGCCGCCGCGCGGCCCGGTTTCGAGCCCGGCGGCGGTGGCGAGCGAGTTTTCAGGACGAACGCCCACGCTGAGCAGCGCAAGATCGCATTCCAATTCAAGACCTGATTTCGTCGCGACGCGCAAGCCGCCGCCGACACGCGCGGTGAATGCGGCGACAGCGTCGCTGAGCACCAGCCGCACGCCATGCTGGCGAAGATGAGCGGCGGCGTCGACCGTCATTTCGCGGTCCCACGGCGGCACGATCTGGTCCGCCAGTTCAATCACCGTCGTGCGAACGCCGCGACGCGTTAAGTTCTCCGCCATTTCCAAACCGATGAAGCCAGCGCCGACAATCAACGCCTCGCGGACGCCGTCGTCGATCGCCGCCTTGATGCGGTCGCAATCGCGGAGATCGCGGAGCGTGTGGATGCCGGGCAGGTCGATCCCGGGTAGCGGCGGACGCAGCGGCGCGGCCCCGGGCGAAAGAATCAGTTTCTCGTACGGTTCGTCGTACACCCGGTCCGAATCCAGTTCGCGGACGCGCACCGTTTTCGCCAACCGATCAATCGACTCGACGACTGTCCGCACACGAACATCCAGCCGATACCGTTGCCGCAACCGCTCGACGGGCGTGACGAGCAGCTTGCCGCGGTCCGCGATTTCGCCCCCGATGTAATACGGCATGCCACAGTTGGCGAACGACGGTTCCCCGCCGCGTTCGAACAGGACGATTTCCGCCCGCTCGTCCAGCCGCCGCGCCCGCGCCGCCGCCGACGCGCCGCCGGCTACCCCGCCCACAATCACCAACTTCATAGAACACCCGCAATCGAAAGCAACGAAGAGAAGACAGCGCAAATCGGGCCGGAAGGCGCCCATCCGCCAGTGCGGCGATTACTCGGCCGCCGAACGCGAACCGTCGGGCGAACCACCGATGGGATGGCCCTCGGGCAGTGGCCGAGCGGCGGTGAGGAACCCACGGTCGAACAGGTATTTTTTGAACGCGCGATAGTGTTGGAAGCTGTCGGGATAAACCCAAATCGTGATCGTCGCGCGGTTGGGGTCGAGCGATCGGACGAGCGTGGCGAATTCGGACTGGTCCCGAAACACCTGTTCGACCGGTTCTCCCACGGATTCGTCGACCGGCCCCAGGACGAACCGATCGAGTTCGGCGCGTTGCTGCACGGCAACCCGGCCGGGCAAGGTGACCTCGGTCCGTTTCATCGTGTAACGCATCCAGAAGTTGTCGATCGGACCAAGCGACTCGGTGAACGATTCCGTTTCCCGCAGCCGCCAAATCTTCTTCGGCGCGTCGGCCTTCAACTGTTCGACCAAAGCGTCCCACGGGACGATCGACAGCCGGTTTCCCGCTAGTCGCAGGTGGATTTCCTTGCCGAATACCGTCTTGGCCATCGGCGTCGGCAAGTGTTCAATGATCCCCTTAGGCGGCGCTTGTTTGGCGAGAATGCCGTTAACCTTGTCGAGTTCGGCGAGTTCCCGACGCGCTTCATCCAACGCCAATTGCCGTTCCAGATCGTCTTGGGCGGGCTGGTCGAGCTTCGCTTTGCGGTCGTCGAGCGCTCGCCGGACGGTGGTCAGCATCGTGAGTGTCTTGTCGCGTTCGAGCCGGCGGAAAGCGAGTTCCCGCTGCTGCTCGCGCAGCCGTTCGTCGGTGCGGTAGATGTCCTGTTCGACGGCGACCGCCGCCGCCCGAGCCGCTTCGACCTCATCTTCGCTCAGCCCGGTATCGGCGGGCTTGGAGCCCGCCTTGCCGCTCGCCACGGCGTTCCGCGCGGCCGTCGCCAATTGCTGGACGAACGCCTTTTGGGTCGCCGCCCCAATCACGATGATCAGGATGATGAGGATGCCGACAAGATTGGCGACCACGTCCAGGAACGAGTCCTGGCCGGGGGCTTCGGCTTGGTTTTGGGACGATCGACGCATAGAGCCGCTCACTTGCGGATAACTTCCAAGCCGCTGCCTTGAAGCAACGCCTCGAGCTGATGATGGTTGGCTTCGCCGCCGGGCGCGACTTCCACGTGCAGGACCGGCTTCCAGTAACCGTTAGCGACCGCCAGCCCCCAACGCTCGGTGTGTTTCCAAATCGCGTTCACAAAGGGGTCGAGCGCGGTTTGGACCGACGAATTCAACGGGATTTCTTTCGGCCGCGCGTCATCGCCGCGTTCGGGCAGAATCACCAATCGATCCGGCAGACAACGGACTCGAATCGGCCGCGTGATCGCGGTCGCGCGGGGCGACTTGTTCTTCAGGGCCCAGTCGCGTCCGCGAGCCAACGCGGCGCTTTTAGGAGTGAATGTCATCGAGGCCGCACCGCCATCCGGACCGCTTTCGCCCGTCACTTCCGCGGACGCGGCCCCGCCTGCCGATCGACCTGCCGCTGACCCCCGCGAGCCGCTTGCGCCACCGCTCGAACTGCCGGCGGTCCCGCCGCCACTGCCGCTCGACGCGCCACCCGCGCTACCACCAGGACTTGATCCGCCGCCCGGGCCACTCATGCCGCCAGGGCCAGCGGCGCCTCCGCCCGGTCCCCCCGTGCCACCTGGTCCACCCGTGCCTGCCATTCCACTGGCGCCGCCTGCGGCGTTCGGACCTCCGGGCCCCGCTGGTCCGTTCGCACCACCGGCTCCACCGGCGAAGCCACCGCGGCTTGATGCGCCACCGGCAGTGGGTCCACCTCCGCCGAGTCCGCTGGTCCCTGCTCCACCAGTCGCTGAGCCGCCGCGTCCCGCACCGTCTAAGCCCGCACCGCCTGTGCCGGAACCGCCTGTGCCGGAACCGCCGGCTCCGCCGCCGAGAGCTGATCCCCCCGCGCCAACTCCACCCAGGCCGCTTGCTCCGCTCGCTCCAAATCCGCTGCCGCCAAATCCGCTGCCGTTGGGGCCGCCACCGGGCCCCGCATTCTCAGAACCGAGCTGGCTGCTGGCAGAAGCGAGGCTCAACCCCGAGCCATTCCCGCCGCCCGCCGAACTGGCGCCATTGCCGAAGCCATCGCCTGCACCGAAACCGAAGCCGCGGTTCCCAATCCCAGTTCCCGCTCGGGGCGAACCGCCATTCCCCGAACCGCTCCCCGAGCCGCCATTCCCCGAACCGATGCCAGTGCCTCCAGCGGGGCTGCGGGCGGAATCCGGGTCTTGGTAGGCGGGGCTGCTGAAGCCGCCGTTTGGCGAAGAAGCGAGTGCCTCGGCTAGCCTTGGTTTGTAGCGGCTGGGCATGGAAGCGGCGAGGACCGCTTGGCGTGAGCGGGCGTCTTTCACCGTGCGGTCGAGCAGGTTTTCCAGTTGCGGGTCGGGAGGAGGGAAGTCGAGTTTCAGTTCGGCCTCGATCAGTTCGTAGCCAAATTCCTCTTCCCAAGATTTCATCGCGGCGCGAGCCAGCGAGTAGGCGACGGCACCGTTGGGGCGGACGAGCAGCAGCGGATACGGTTCCGCGTCACGTTGGACGGCCGGTTGGCTCATCCAGTGTTCGCGGACCGTGCGGAGGGCGGCGTCGAGCGGGTTGCCGGGGCCGAGCGGTCCCTCGAAGTCGGCGGGAAGAAACACGACGCCTTCGGGATGCAAGATGATGCCCTCTTCGGCGCACTCGATGTAGATCGGTCGGCGGCGAGTTCCCGTTTTGCCGACATGCGGAATGATGGCGTACGACTGGGGCTTGGCGGCCAGCTTTTTGCGAGCGGCCTCGATTTCAACTTTTTTGGCGACGATGTCGGTCTTGAGCTTGTCGAGTTCCGCGGTATTGGCTTGCGATTTTTCGGACTTGTCCTGGACCAGCTTCTCAATGGCTTGGGCCTCGGCGCGGAGGCGATTGAAGTCGTCTTGAAGGCGGCGCAGATGGTCTTCCAGATGGCTGAGTTCGTTGCGTTGCGTGGCGAGTTTCTCTAGCTGGCCGCCGCGCTGATTCTCCAGCATTTCGCGTTTCCAGGCGTAGTCCTCGATCGCTTCGCGTTGGCGCCGGCGCTCTTCGGCGCGGGCTTCCTCTTGCCGCGCCTCCTCAGCGCGGGCCGCCGCCGCTTGCTGCTCCCGCGCAGTATCGGCTTGCTTCCGCGACTGCTGTAGCACGAGCACCAACAGCACGATGAGCGAGCCCATGGTGCAGATGAGCACAGCGAGAAACGGAAACAGCGCCATGCCTTGGGCGCTGCGTCGAAAGACGGGGCGTCTCATGCCGCCTTGCCTCGCAGGGCCTGTTTTTCCAAGCTTCCAGCCAATTCGATGGGACTGGTGGCGTCCGTCGACTTGCCCAGACGCGTCGTCAGCAAGTGGATCGCCGCTGACAAGCTCATCACGGTGTCTTCAAAATTGCGAGACTCGGCGAGCGCCGCGAGATTGCCGTTGAGCGCCTTTTCCAATCGCAACACGTCGCCGGTCGCGTTGATCGCTCGCGCCAGGATTTCGGTCTGCCCTTGGAGTTGCGCGGAGTGTTCCCGCAGCTTCTCCGTTTGCCGATCCAACCCTTGCTCGACCTTCTCCCACTGCTCGACCAGCGGGCGGGCAAAGGCGGCGTCGAGCGACGCGACCTGTTCCGTGTGAATGCGGAGTGAATCCCGGACGGCATCGCCCATGGCGGCGGCCAACGTCGCGCGGAGCTGCTCGCCCGCCGTATCGTAGAGGCTCTGCCATTCCTGATGCGCCGATTCGATCGTCCCCTGCCAGACCTGCGCCTGGCGTTGAACCAATTGCTCGGTAGCGCGGAGCATCGCATGGGCGACCCGTTCGATCGCCGCCACCGCCGGATCCGTACTGGTCGACGTGCCTTGAAAGCGGCCCATCAACGCTTCGTTGGCCCGGCCGTCGACCGCCGTAAGCAGCTGTTGCTCCACGCGATCGATCATGAATTGGATGAACATCAAAACCATCGACAGCGTCAGCGCGAGGGCCGTCGTATCGAATGCGACGTACAGGCCGCCGAGCAGTCCTTGAATGGCCGTGTCGATTGAGGTGGCTAGCAGTTTCGCGTTCGCGCTCAAGTCCCCAAGCGCCTCGGTGATCCCCATGACCGTGCCGAGGAAGCCCAACATCGGCGTTGCCCAAATCACAATCCGGACGAGCCCGTAGCTTTCCTGCTGTTTCGCGTTCTCGACATCCGCGAGATACTTCAGTTCGTCGCCCAATTGCGCGGCGGTGCCCGTGCGGGCGATGTGATCGAGCGCATCGCGGAGTCGCCGGGTGAGATGGGAACGCTGGGCAGCGGTGGGAAGCTGGTCAAGTTCCGCTTTGAGTCCGCCGCAATCGTCGATCGCGTTTCCGCCCTCGGGAGCGCTGGCCAGTTGCACCGCGCGCAGCCCAAGGAATTGGCTGACAACTTCCAGCAGCTTCAGGCCGAGAGCGGCGAGTCCGACGAAGAACAACCCCGTTTCAAAGAGCGTGACCGGATGCGACGCGAAGTAGCGATGCATCGTGGGCGTGTTCAGCGGCCCGCGATAAACCAGGGCGAAGAATAGGCTGGTCGCCGCCAATCCGAGCAACAGGGGCCAGCCCAGATTGCCTAGGATCGCGAGCAGGGAGAGGCGATGGGGGGACGCAGGGGAGCGGTCGTGGCGGGACACCGGGAGCATCCTTTCTCGGGGTGTGATCCGAAAGCCGACGTTAAAATCGGCGATATCGCTACAATTTATTGAGCCATAGTCCTCAAAGTCGACGCCTTTGCCAAGATCGATTGACGTGTCGAAATCGTCAAAGTCGCGACATGGGGCTGCCGATAGCTGTTCTCTGTCCCTCCTTTGCCCGAATGTTCCGCATCCGCGATCGCATCAGTTGGTCCACGAGTGATCAATCCCTGGGGGGGACGAGGTCCGGAGCGGCCGGTAACGGCCGCCCGGACTTTTTTGTTGGCCGTGCGGCCGAACTAACGCCGGTAGGTTGCAAAACAATTGGGTGTTTCCCACAGGCGCGCCTCGACGATTGGGAAGCCGTGGTTGGCGGTGAACTCGTAGATCAGCTTCACGATGTTTTCCGCCGTGGGATTGGCATCCATGAGAAACAGCGGCTCCCCCATGCTTTGAAGCATCGCGACGGCCGGATCGTCGCGGTGCAGCAGCATGCGATGGTCGAGCGTATCGTCGATCCAGCGGCTGACAACGCGTTTGATGTCGGAGAAGTCGAGCACCATGCCGCGGTCATCAAGCGATTCCGCTTCGATGACGATTTCCGCTCGGCCGTTATGTCCGTGGAGGAACCGGCACTTGCCGTCGTAATTCAGGAGTCGGTGGCCGTAGCAAAAGTCGATTTGTCGGGTGACGCGGAACACGAAGACGCTCCTGGCGAAGGAAACTGGGGAAACCAGGAGAGTATAGGGCGGTCCAACTTGAACGCCACCGAACACGTTGGCCGTCGCCGGAGAAAACTGGGACGTTTATGGCGAACGGTTGGCCGTTACAATGCGGCCTCTAGCGCGGCAGCGTAATGGCGTCTTCGGAGATAGCGAGGCGCG
>JBJTOW010000546.1:0-3344 GCA_046074805.1 Planctomycetota bacterium
AATGGTAGCACGTTCGAGCGAATGAGGGCGCGGCGAATCGGGGCGCGGCTATCGTGGCGCGGGCGGTTCGCGCTGCACGCTGTCGTCCACGTTTCGCACGCCAGTTAGCTCTTTCCCCGTAGGTGTCGGCTGCCAGCGGCATCCCGTGGACGACAGCGTGCAGCGCGAACCGCCCGCGCCACGATAGCCGCGCCCCGATTCGCCGCGCCCTCATTCGCTCGAACGTGCTACCATTGACCACAAGACGTTTCCCATTCGCCCTTTCGGAGTTTCGCGACGTATGCACTGTCGAGGCGTTCGAGGCGCCACTACCGTCTCCGCGGATACCCGCGATGAAGTTCTCGCCGCCACACGGCAACTTTTGGCTCTGATGATCCGACTCAACGACATCCGGCCCGAGGATGTCGGCAGCGCGATCTTCAGCACCACCGAAGACATCAACGCGGAATTTCCCGCCCTGGCCGCCCGCCAGCTCGGCTGGAACGACGTCCCGTTGCTCTGCACCCACGAGCTCAACGTTCCCGGCTCGCTTCCGCTGTGTATCCGTGTGCTCGTCATGTGGAATACGCCGCGTTCCCAGGCCGACATCCGCCACGTCTACATCAAAGGCGCCGTGCGGCTTCGTCCCGACCTCTCGCAACTCCCGCCCGTCGACTTTCAGGAACTCGAAGCATGGATCAACGACCAAATGCTCAACTTCCGCAAGCCGTGAACCGAGCTCCGGCCCCGGAAGCAACGCTCCAGCCAGTCCCGGTCGGCTCTTCGAACGGCGAGTGGTTCCAACGGCGTCAGTGGCTCTTCGCCGCCGGAGGACTCGCCGCCACCGCCCTCGCGACCCAACTTCCCTTTTCCCCCGGACCGTTCGCCGCGCCCTCCGACACTCCCGCCGCCACGGGACCGACGGCAGCAATTAACGCGTCGCCAGCGATCCCCGGCCGTCCGGTTGGCGTTCGTGGCGACGGACAAACTGATGACTGGGCCGCACTCCAAGCTGCGATCCGCGGCGGCTCGCTACGATTGCCAGCCGGCACCTACCGTATCAGCAAGGCCCTAGAGATCGACCTCGCTCAGCTTGGCCCGCGTTCGATCCACGGCGACGCCGCCACTCGATTGGTGATGGCCGGCCCCGGCCCCGCCATCCGCATCCAAGGCACTCACAAAGGGACGGCCGATCCCACGACCGTCACCGCCGATGTCGCGACCCGTGAACGCTTCGCCTGCGTGGATGGCCTGGAAATCGTCGGCGACCACCCCGAAGCCGACGGGATCGCGGTTGTCGGCGCCATGCAGCCCACGCTAACCCGACTCCTCATCCGCTCGACGCGCCATGCTATTCGGCTCGCCGAACGCAACCGCAATGTGCTTATCGCCCACTGCCACCTGTACGACAATCGCGGCATCGGCATTTGGTACGACGAGGTCAATCTGCACCAGTCGAACATCAACGCCTGCCACATCAGCTACTGCCGCCAGGGAGGCGTTGTGATTCGCGGCGGCGATGTGCGAAACATCCAGATTTCCGGCTGCGACATCGAGGGGAACATGAGTCCCGATACGGACGCGACGGCTAACATTCTCATCGACTGCGCGACCGGATCCGTCGCCGAAGTGGCGATCGCCGGATGCACAATCCAGCACGATGCGAAGTCGCCCGACTCGGCCAATATCCGCTTTCTGGGCCGCGCCACCCTCCATCGACTCGGCCAGCCCGTTTCCTTCCAGTGCGGCCATCTGACCATCGCCAACAACGTTTTCTCGGACGTCCGCTTCAACCTGGACCTTCAAGGAGTACGCGGCGCCGCGATCACCGGCAACACGCTGTGGCAGGGCTACGACGCCAATCTGCGGCTCATAGATTGCGACCACGTGGTGATCAGCGGAAACGTGCTCGAACGCAATCCGCTCTACGGCTACACAGCGGAAGCCAGTAATCGCGTGCTTGTCCGCGACTGCCGGGATCTCACTATCCAAGGCCTGCACCTACACAATGTCCGCGACGCCGACGCCGGTGTTGTGCTCGAAAACACCGACCGCGTGCAACTTTTGGGATGCACGATCCTCGATTGCGACAATGCCGGTATTGAACTGCGAAACACGCGGCGCACCGTAGTTTCCCAGTGCGTGATCCGCGACGATCGCCAGCCCACTCTCGACGCGCCGCCGCGCGGCCCATCCGTGGCCCTACGCCAAACAGGCGAAAACCAGGACCTCCGACTCCTCGGGAATGTCCTCCAGGACGGCCCGCTCCCGAAGGCGCCTTGACAGGTCGGCGGAATTCCTTCCCAGCCACCCTGGGATGCGTTATACTTGGCCCTTCCGAAATAGGAACTTACGACAAATAGGATGCGTACAATCGAATGACGGATTCCGGAAAAAAATCCAATTGGTCGCTGCTCGCCGACCTCCTTGGCGTGAAATCCACAGCCACGCAGCAGCCAGCCACGCAGCCGGCTATCCAGCCAGCGACGCCGCCGGCCGCCCCCACCACCGCGCCGCTCAAGCCAGCGACTTCCTCGGCAAGCACCTCGGCAAGCACCCCGCCCGCCGCTGAACTACCCGCTCCCCAAGCCACCGTCAACTCGTCGACCGGCCGCCACGCCGCCGCGGACCCAGTCGCCCTCCCTGCCGCCGACGCTTCCCCTTCCGACACTCCAAACGCCGGGGAACTCGACGCGGTCAGCGATACGACCGGCGGATCCGAGGCAACGGCGCCTAGCGGCAATGTCGAAGTAATCTCAGCGCTTGCGCCCCCCAAGCCCGCGGCGAAAGCGAAGACGAAACCGGCACCGGCCGCCAAGCCAGCCCCGCGCCGTCGCCACTGGTTCAGCTTGGCTTCGCAACTGGGACTGGCCACACCCGAGCCGGAACCCGAGTCCGAACCCGAAGCGGCGACGGCTCCAGAACCAACCACCGAGAACGACTCCGCCGCCCCAACTGGCACCGCAGTCGATAGGGTAGCTGCCGCTACCAGTCCGTCCTCGACAATCGTCGAGGCAGACGTGGCGACCGATGCGGCCAGCGGCGAAACGCCGATCAGCGACACGCAGGTCCCGTCCGCCAGCGATTCTGCGGCTGCCGAGCATGCTCGGGAATCGATCGCCGACCCGAACACGCCAATTCCAAGTTCCGCCTTTGGTCCCTCGCCGACAGCCGGCAACCGCAATTCGGGTCGCGGTTCCCGCGATCGTGGAAGGCGCGATGGACGCGGCAGTCGCGGCGGCCGGGATCGCTCGACCGCAGGCCCCGCCAGCACAGAGGCATCGTCTAGTGCTCCGTTGGCGGAAAACAAAGACGCTTCGGGACCAGAAACGGGCAATCCCACTGCCGCGTTAGACTCCGCTGCG
>JBJTOW010000547.1:0-2831 GCA_046074805.1 Planctomycetota bacterium
CCTGCATCTGATCGGCTACGGCTCGGGTGTGAATTACGCGAAGGTGGAATTCAATCCGACGACGCAGATGTTGGTCGTGCCGACATCGACGCCCAAGCGGATCATGCTACCGAGCATGAAGGCGAAGCCGGCGGCCGCGCAAGTGAAGATCGCGGCCACCTCCACGCTGGGCATCCGCCGCCGGTAGGAAATCGCGAACTGATTCGTTTATTTGACGGTTCTGTCATTTTGAAAGCGGTGCCCGTTGGGCGCCGCTTCGGCCGTTTCGCCTGGATTGCCCCGATTTGCCGGGTGCGTGCTTGCCGAAAGGCCACGGAGTTCGCGTTGTCTCCGTTCGCCGTAACCGCTACACTTCGCGCGGGTTAAATGGGCCGGACAGGGTGTCCGGATAGGATATTTAGGTTGCGGAACGCGTCACGGATGGTGCGGTCATGGGCATGCAGGAAGCGGTGCGCGCCGCGACGGGGCGCGACGATGAACGGGCGGCTTGGCTAGCCGATGGACGACAGGTTGTCCAGCAAGAGGGACTCGCGCTGCTGGACGTGGCCGGTCGGCTGGACGAGTCGTTCTGCGACGCGATCGAGCTACTGGCAAACTGCGTTGGCAGCGTCATCGTGACAGGGATGGGGAAGGCTGGTCTCATCGGCCAAAAGATCGCCGCCACCTTCGCCTCGACGGGCACTCGCAGCCATTTCCTCCACGCCGGTGAGGCGGTCCATGGCGACTTGGGGCGGGTGCATTCCAACGATGTTGTGCTCGTGCTTTCATTCAGTGGCGAGACAGAAGAGGTCACGAGGTTGCTGCCTCCCCTTCGCCGATTGGGCACGCCGATCATCGCGCTCACCAGCCGCGCCGATAGCCGGCTTGGCAAAGCGGCGGCTGTGGTGCTCGAACTGGGACCGCTGCAAGAGGCTTGTCCCCTTGGGCTTGCACCGACATCCAGCACAACCGCCATGCTCGCGGTAGGGGACGCGTTGGGGTTGGTGCTCAGCCGGCGCCGGGAATTCAGTCATCGTGATTTCGCTCAATTCCATCCCGGTGGCTCGCTGGGGTTGAAGCTTGCGATTGTCGAAGAGGTAATGCGACCGGCCGCCGAGTGCCGAATCGCCCTTGAGGACACCGTGGTTCGGCAGGTATTGATTGCCGAACATCGCGAAACCCGCCGCTGTGGCGCCATTATGCTGGTCGACCGCGAGGGACGTCTGTCGGGGATTTTCACCGACAGCGATTTGTCTCGACTACTGGAAAAACGACGCGACGAAGCGATCGATGGGCCCATCGGCGCCGTGATGACTCGCGCGCCACTCTATGTGCGCTGTGGCGACATCGTGGCCGCGGAGCTTAGGACCATTGCGGGCCGCAAGATCAGCGAACTCCCCGTTCTGGATGACGACGGTCGTCCGGTGGGGATGATCGACATTACCGACTTGATCGCTTCGATGCCGTTTGTCGCCGGTCGGACCCAAGAATCCGAATTGGCTGGCAGCGAATCCCAAGCGACTGATCGAGCGAGATGCGATTCAACGAGCAGCGAGATAGCAGGCAGCGAACAAGCGACCAGTGATCGAGCGAGAAGCGGACAAGCGGCCAGTGGACGTGACACCGGTCTTGGGGACGCCGTCGAGCCGCGAATCCTGCCTTACGCGAAACCGCGGAGTCGCATGTAGCCGGGCTGGCTACCGGGGGATCGATTGGCGTGGGCGGACAGTTTGCGTGGTCCGGCTAAGCCGGATAAACGGGCGATTTGAACCATGGTGGCCGGAATCGCCGCGGTGGAAATCTCTCCGGTGGAAAAACGCTGGCGAACCGTGGACGGTGTCGCCAACGTAGTGAACAGCGACCTAACCTGGAAGGAACGACGACGGCGCCCATGACCTCCAACCTATCCCCTTTGCTCGCGGAGATCGGCCCGCGTATCGAACTGATTTTGTCGGACGTTGACGGCGTGTTGACCGATGGCGGTTTGTATTTCGACAACGCAGGCGTTGAGAGCAAGCGATTTCATATTCGCGACGGATTGGGTGTGAAATTATGGCAGCGCGGCGGTTTTCGCTTTGGGATTCTCACGGCGCGTAATTCACAGATCGTGAAGCTGCGCGCGGCCGAACTGGGGATCGACATCGTCCGCCAGGGGTTCGAAAACAAACTGCCGGCGGCGCTCGAGGTGATCCGCGACTTGCGTCTAACTCCAGCCCAGGTGTGCTACATCGGCGACGACCTTACGGACCTGCCTGTGATTCGTCAGGTTGGTTTGGGCGTCGCGGTAGCCGACGCCGCTGAGGATGTGCGTCAAGCGGCGGCGCATGTCACGCAACTTGGTGGCGGCCAGGGGGCCGTCCGCGAGTTGGTCGAGGGGTTGTTGAAAGCGAAGGGCCGTTGGGACGACTTGATTCGGAAATATCAAATCGCGTAAGGATCCGCCGTAGGTGCTGATCGCCATTCGCCGTTTCTTCCTGGCGCTGCTCTGCTGCGGCGCGGCCTATGCCGCGTACGCCGCACTGCTCGTGCCGTGGCTGGAACCCGTTCGAGCGGACAAGGGTGAACCGCGTTCGGGAGCGATTGCCGGTGGCGGAAGCGGCGGCGCGGCGGGAGCGACGGGTGTCGGTGGATCGACCGCCGTATCGACGGCCGCGCCGACCACGCCGTTCGAAGCGTTGATCGCCCTTCACTTTCCACCCGAGGCTTGGCAAACGCAACGTCCGAAAGTGGCCGAGTACGACGGGTATGTGTTCCTGTTCCGCGACTATCGCCAACTTCCGGATGGGGCCGTCGAACTGAAGCCATGCACGCTTGTGATTTTGCCGAAGGGGTTCGACGACAAAGCCTCTGCC
>JBJTOW010000548.1:0-3117 GCA_046074805.1 Planctomycetota bacterium
CGGCGAACGCCCGCAGCGCGGCGGACAGATGCGCGTCTTGTTGCTCGGGGGCCGCAGCCAGATCCTTTTTCAGCAATTCCAGCCGCCCCTCGATCCACAGTGGAGCCCACGAGGCAGGCTCGGCCATCTTCGCCGCTTCGATGGCAACAGCGGCCGCCGCGACCGCCTCCGCGCTTCGATCTTTGGACAACGCCAGCAGGCGGCCAAGCGCTCGGTTCCGCGCGGCCAGCGGTTCGTTCGGCCGCAGCGCCGCCATGCGGTCCCACAACGGCTCGGCCAAGTTCTCCTTGCCGTTTTCCAGCAAAGCGATCGCCTTAATCTTGGCCGCGGCCAATTCCAAGCATTCCGTCCGCTGCCGTTCCTGGTCGCGCAACCTGGCGCTGGCGCGGAACTTGACGAAGACAGTGAACGCCATGATTCCCAGGACGGACACAAGCAAGAGAGCCTGCATCGCGCGGCGACGCTGGCCATGGGAGCGGTTCATTGCGGGGAGCCTCAGGACACGCGAAAGGATGCCGGCGCCAAGCGAAGAATGGCCATCAACGGCGCATCATGGTGAGCAGTTCGTCGCCGCGGACCCGATGGGCCGCGTCGTGCGGACACGCGTAAACACAGCTCACGTCGCGCCACTGATTGCCGACGATATCGCCGCACAGATCGCAGGTTGTCGCCCGGAATTGGACGACGGGCCGCTTGGTCGCCGTGTCGAGCCGTTCTTCTCCGTGCATATTGATGTTGCCGTAGGGACAGTTTTTGGCGCACAGACCGCAACCGATGCAGTTGTTTTCAATCTGGATTTCCGTGCGTTGCGAATCGGGGTGGCGATCAGCGGCGGAAATGCGGATCGGTTGGTGGGAACTGTTCGGATCAAGTCGGTGAATCGCGTCCACCGGGCATCCAACCAGACAGTAAGGATCGGTGCAGCTGCGGCAACTGCTGGCGACCAGCCATTTGTCGAACCGCAGACCATCACGGATTAGCCGCGTTATTCCAGAATGGGTGTCGGAACAGGCCTTCGTGCATTCATCGCAGCGCGTGCATGACTCCAGGTCCAGCACCAGCAATCGCTGGGCATTGTACAGGCCTTGGTCGGTGAAAGCCCGCAGTTCGCTGCTGGTCTGGCGTTTCAACGCGGCGGATGGACTTGGCTTCGGCCGATCCGCGAGATAGGCGCGGGCTTGGTCGATGATTTGCGATTTCAGGGCGGGCACTTCGCGGAGCAGCGCGCGAAAGGCCGACGCGTCGATCCGGACAAGCGCGACATCGTCGAGCGCGCCGCAGGAAGCCGCGCGGCGATTGTCGAGCGGACCACGTTGGTCGGGCGGGATCGCGTCCCGGATTTCCGGCCAATCGCCAATGCACGCGATTTCGCCAAACGACTGGTCGGGACGCAGATACGTCAACACGCGTTCCTGGCCGTCAAACGTCTGCGACACCTTCACGTGCCCGATGTAAATCATGTAGAAGCAGTCAGCCCGCTCGCCCTGACGGAAAATCGTCTGGCCCGGATCCACGTGGACCAGTTCGATCGATCGCCGGCCTACCGCGCCCGCACCACTGGCCGCGCCTTTCCCGCTGGCTCCGCCTGCCGAATCGCGCAACAGCAGGTCGCGGCACTTGCGCCGGTCTTCCTCGGACAGTTTCGCGAAGAGCGGGACTTTGTTGAGGTGGTTGGTGATCGCGCGCCGCCGATAGACACGGTCCAGCTTTTCGCGGGCTTCTGGATTGCGTTGCAAAGTGAACAGCACGTTGCGGCGGATTTCAAACACTTCGCCATCCGCCAGCGCGCGGACGGTGGCGTTCCGCGGGTATTGGCTGAGGATCGTCATTTCCCCGAGGATCAGTTCATCGGGGCCGCAGACAAACGTCGGCTCACCCTGGTCCCAGCCGGCGGCCAAGGCGCCGCTGGCGTCTCGTCGGGGCAGCCATGCGCCGAAGGAACCGCTGTGGAGTACAGCGGCGGTCGAACCGTAATCGCCGAGCCGACACAATTCGTCGCCGCGTTTCACCCGCCAACGCAATACCGAGCTTTGGTTCCACTGTCGGTAGCGCCACGGCAAGGTGCGAAGCAGTTCGTTTCCTTCCATTTCGGCGGGAGAAACGGCGGCCCGCCCAGGCTTGGCAAGCTGCTCCCGATACCAATCGGACTCGATCGGCTTGCGGAACGTCAACGCGGTGGTGGGACAGGCGAGCATGCATTCGCCGCACTCGACGCAGTTCGATTCGCCCATCGGCTGTCCCAGGTCGAAGCCGATCTGCGCGAGGTAGCCTTTGCCCTGGCGGCCGATGATGAAGTTCTGTTTCACGTCGCCGCAGGAACGGGAACAGCGGTCGCACAGGATGCAGGCGTCGTGGTCCACGTGGATGAGCGGCGACGAGTCATCGTGCGGAGCGATCGGCGCTTCCGGCCGCGCGAAGCGGTCGCGGCGGGCTCCGAGTTGGCCGCTATAGCGTTGGAAAAGCCGCTCAAGATCGCTCGCCTGTTCGCCGCGTTCCGGCGGCGCGGGCGGCAAATGGTCGGAGCCGAGCAGTTCGAACAACACCTTCACGCTCTGCTCGACCTTGCCGCGTTGCCGCGTGTCGGGTGATTCCAGCGTGTGGACAATCATGTTGTCTTCGACCGGCTGCATGCAGGCGGGGACCAGCTTCTCTTGCCGCTTGCGTTTCTTTTCCTGGGGATTGCGCGGGTCGACTTCGAACGTTTCCACGGCCACGGAACACACCCGGCATACGCCAACCGGCTTGAGATGCTCCAGATGACAGAGCGTGGGAATGGGATTGAGCGTCGGCGGCGCCTGCGGGTCGGATTGGCGGCGGGCCGCGTTGGCGCGTTGGATCAGTTGCTGCGCGGCGTCGAAGATCGTGGTCGCTCGGGGAACCGTGCGGCCAGCGGCGTCCACATGCACGATATTGCCTTGCGCGTCCGTGGTGGGAACGGCCCGCGGAACCTGGATCTCCTGGCCGTCGATCACGACAGTCACGTATCGCGAATAGTCCAGTTCCGTCTTCGCGACGACGCGGATCAGCTGGCCGTTTAAGTCGCGGGCGAAGAGTCCCTCCTCTTCCCAGGACTGGGCCAGTTCATCGAAGAACACGTTGTCGGCCATAGCGCTTTAG
>JBJTOW010000549.1:0-7191 GCA_046074805.1 Planctomycetota bacterium
CCTCGATCAGCCGCCGCGCAGCACACGGCGCCGTCCGGCGTCCGCGCCAGCGGTCGCCAGCCAGCGGCCGAGCCCGCCGCCGCGTCGCCCAAGCCAGCGACTCGAAGTGGCCGGAACCGGAACCGCTGCGACGGCTGCGGCATCGTCTCGTCGAGCCACACATAGGAGGCCGCCTCTTGCGGATTATCGGACGGAGGCAATCGCAGCGAGTCGACCCCGGGACCGGTGAGCTGCGCGTCGGCGACGAGCAACGTTCCACCGCGTTCCACGTACTGCGCCAACCGCTGGCCTTCGGCGGCGGTCAGTTCGATGTCGCCCGCCGCGATGACCACGGGATAGGTGTCGATCGTCTTCCATCGCTGAGCGTCGGGATATGCAAGCACCACATCGAACATGTCTCCAAACATGCCTGTCAGGAACACTTCGTTGGTGCCGGTCATCGGCTTCTCCGACTCGGCCGCCATCGGATGGTAGGCCGCCCAGAAGTATTCTTCCAACATCCGTTCATGGTCGCCGAAGAGGAAGCGATCGGGCTGTTCGTGCCAATTCTTGAAAGCGTTAGGCCAGAACGGCGCCGGCTCCCAGCCGTGGGCGTAGTCGACAAGGAACGCGACGGGCGTGTACGGATTGCCGCGATCGAATCCGGCCGACGGAGCGGTCGCTCGGAGGAACCGATCGACCAGCTTGCCCTTGGGGGAAAGTTGCAATTCCTGTTTGCCGGCCGCGCCGGTTCCGCCCGGCTGCCAGAACTCGTCGAAGCCCTGCTCGTGATAGAACATCGACGAACCGGCCATGTATTGATACCAGATGTCGAACTTGTACCAAGTCATGCCGGCGCCTGAGTACACCGAGTAGTAATTGTCGAGGATCGCTTGCGGCGAATGGTAGCTGCCGACGTTGCTGAAGATGGTCGACGCGTCGCCGAAATTGCAGGATCGGTACGTCGCCGTCAGATGGCTTCCTTGCCGAGCGGCCCCTCGCATGAACGCCCACCGCATGTTGAGCAGCGAGGACGTCGCGGTCGCCGATTCGTACCCCAGCGTCCGGCATCCGTAGTCGCTGAGCAGCGGCACCCACGCGATGTTCCCCACCGACAAACAAGCGATCACATCCTGGTACGGATTGGCGTCCAGGTCGCGGCCATAGACCGCTCGATACTTATCGCGGTTGCCGTTCACGGTCACTGGCTTGAACGCTTCGGCCAGTTGCCGCCGCGTCACCGCCTTTTCCGTCGCCGCCTTCATCTCTTGCGGCTTGGGATAGAAGTAGCCAACGCTCTCACCGGCGATCGAGCCGACAAAGCGATCGCGATACTTCGCGAACAGCGCCTGTCCCTTCTCGCCGATCGGCTTGCCGGCATGGTAATTCATCATCATGCCCCAAGCGCGTTGCGGATTTTTGTCGAGCCACGTGGCGAACCGCAGGCCAGCCGGATTCACTTCGCCCGTCTTCGGATCGGTCGCGAAAATGCCCGCCCCGACGCCATGGAAACAGGGGGCCACGCGAGGATCGGCGAAAATCGGCACATCGGTCTTGCCGCCATATTTCGCCTTGAACTCCTTCACCGCGTCCTCGTCGCGCAGACCGTACGGGTAGAGCACCCGGTTCGGCTCGTCGCTCAACAGCCAATCCGCGTTAGGGCCCGCATCGGCCGAGTTCCACAGGTAGACGAAGCCTCGGTCAGCGAATGACTTGAGCCGCCAGCTGTCCGGTAACGCCGGCGGCGCGACCAACGGAACGACCGTGGTCTTTGCGGTGACTGGGGCGGCGCCGGCCGGGGCGGCGCCAGCGGGGGCGGTGCCCGTCGAGGCGGCGACAGTCGTGGTATTGACGGCGGGTGGATTCCAGCGGGCGAGGTCGAGCGGCGGGATGGCGGCGGCGAACGGAGCGCGGCGGGCCAATGGCCGCAGGTCGCGGGGACGTTCGACTCGATAGCGTTCAAGCCAATCGCGAGTGGGATGGGGAGGACGGTCTTTGATGCGCGGGCGGAAGTTGGCGTCGCTGCTGAGCACGATCACGTCGACTTGCCGGGGATGGGCGGCCGGTTGGGTCGTGGCGAGCGTCAACGTGGCGGGGCCCTTTTTGAGTTGAGCGGGGCGAGCGTCCCACGCGAACGCCCAATTCCAGTAAAGCTTCGATTCGTTGTCTTCTTCGACCACCGCGTTGCGGCCGAACTCGCCGATGATCGGCGCGGCGCCCGGCTGTTCCAAACGAATCTCGAACGGCTCGGTCGCTTCCCGCCAATCGCCGTACCGAACCCATACGCGGTAGACGCCATCCTCGGGGACTTCCAAGGTCGTCTTAGCGATCGCCTGCGTATCCTCGGCGCCGGTGGCGATCGACAAAAATCCGCTTTCGCCACCCTGATTCCATTCGGCCGCCCAGCCGGGACCGGACAGGCCCCAATGTCCGGCCGTCTTCCGCATGGAGGGCTGCCCCATCGGCCAGCAGAAACCTTTAATCCCAGCCAGATGCTCCGCTTCGATCCACACAGCTTCACCGGCCGTGACGGTCGGCGTCTGTGAAGCGAAACCGGCGAATAGAACGCCCATCAGACACGACATCAGGCCGGAAAAACGCGGCGCGACAACCTTCGAACAAAGCATGTCAACCATGGCAACAGGCTCGCGGGTAGAGGAACGACAATGGCCGATTACGGCGACTGGAGCGGCCGCCCGGGTGGCGGAGGCGGCGGTTGCCGCCAGTCCCAGGCCGAATGATATGCGAAGCGCAAGTGTGGCGTCTCCACCACGCGGCCGCCATCACGGGCCGATATGAGCAGCGAGTCGAGCAGACCGGTGGTGAGCAAAGTGCGTTCGACGGGCCACGGCGGCTGGCCGGTCGCGAAGAATCGGTCCAGGTGTTCCCAAAGAATCGAGAAATGGAAGAAGGGACGCTCTTCCTGTGTCCAAAACACAGCCGACTCGGCGGCCCCATCGCCGTCCCGCCAAGCCGCCGACCATTCGATGTACAACTGACCCAACGACAGCACGCTCGCCTTGAGGCCGTCTTCGTAATCGACGATCATCAGCGTCGCGTCGGGAACCAATTCCGACAGTCGTTTATTGCGCGGCACTGGCCGGTCTTTCGAAGTGCGGACCGCCAATTCGACCAACTCGGGATCAACTTCCCGCATTTCAATCGCCCTCCAAGCGGCGGCTCCCTTGAGCGTCCGCACGCGGCGGACGCCCGTCTCGCCGCCCGCTCGGCGTTCCGCGAGGGCCTGGATGATTTCGAGCGCGTGAATGCCGTACGAATCGAGCCGATGGTATGACAACGCGACGATCTCGCGCAGCTTTTGGCCGCGGCGCGTGTCGTGCGGCGGATAGCGCCAGGTGATCGGGAGCGACGAGCCGGCCATGAGCGGCACCCCGAGTCGCCGCGCTTCGTCGTACATCCATTTGGCGTCTGTCCAGGTGTCCGCGAGATGCTTGTCGACGAAAACCGGCACGCGTTGATTCGACTCCGCGCCCGCGTCGGCGATGGCCGTGAAGAACGGCCGCTTCGGAAACTGGAACTGGCCCGTGTCCGACTCGTGATATCGGCCATGTTCGGCGATCAACAACACTCCGTCGCACGCCAAACGACCGCCGCCCGCGCGGAGCGCTTCGCGCGCGGTTCCATACAGCGGCACTCGATGCTTCGCCGCCAAAGCGCGTCCGACATCGTTCGCCGGGAACTGCTCGATGAACAACGCCGCCAGCTGCGCTTGGGGAAAGGGCGCACGGTCGTCCATTCCCATGCCACGCAGCGGACGACCGAAGAACAACTCGGCGTGTGAGTTCGGAAAATAGACCGTGGTTAGGCCCGCGAGACGCGGCCGCCGCATCGGCTCGGAACTGACGAGCCGCGTGCACGCCCCGAGTGCCATCAAGACCGTCGGGAAAGTCAGGAACGCCAGCAACAATCCACGACGGCCATGCGAGCCGAACGGAACGGATCGCGGAAGACAACTCATCGGGTGCCCCACAGTTCGACTACTGTCCCGATTTCGCCAACAAAGCGATGGTTTCGCGAATAAACTGCGTTTGAATCACCAACGCGACCCCTAGCGGATAGTGAGTCACGCGTTCCTCCATGAGCCCATTGGTTCGCTCGTCGTGCCGCACTTGCCCGGTGATCAAGCCGAGCACCAATAGGTCGTCGAGGCTATCGCCATTCGCGTTTTTCCCGCTATTTCCGCCATTCGCGCCGTCCGCGCCGCTCGCGCCGTTCTTTCCAATCGCTTGGTTGGCGGGAACTCGATCAGGCGGGGCGGCGATCACGGGACCGCCGCTGTCGCCCGCGAACGCGTTCATGTCGAGAAACATCGTTGGGTGTTGGGCGACCGGCACAAACGGGAAGCTGGCGATCCCTCCTTGCCGAACGATTGGGAAGGCCGCATTGTTCGCCTCGAACCGCATCGGATAGCCGAAGGTGAGCACTCGGGAACCGACGTGCAATCCGGACTTCCGCAAGGCGCGTTCATCGGCCAGCGATTCGTAAGGCAACGGTTGCGTGGCCACCTCGGGCGGCAGGGTGACACGCATCGCCGCGATGTCATGTTGTGGGTGGCGCACCCAACGAGCCATTTCGCCTTCGCGGATTTTGATCGGCATGTCGACCCGGGAGTAGGTCGCGTTTGGCTGACGCTTTCGCAACAGCAGCAACGCGTTGGGGCCTAAACATTGCTCGAGAACGTGGTGTGCCGTGACCAATACACAATCGCGCGGCTTCTGCTTGTCCGCCATGTCCGCGGGCAACGCGACAAAGAAGCCGGCCGCCATAGACCGCTCATTCGCCAGCTTCACGGTCGCCAGCGTCACTCGGGACGCCGGATCCCGCGGCTCGGTCAACGCTCCGAGTTCCTCCACCGCCACCGCCCCCGCGCCGTTGGCTCTTGGTGGCGTCTCCTGTCCCATCGCTGAAAGCGCGAATACGGCAAGACATGAGGAGACGGTCAGCCACGAAAACAATCTTGGCCACGTGAACGAGTCCGGTGAGGTGGACTCCGTGCGGGCTGCTGAGAAGGCTCGGCCGCGGCTGACAGTGAGATTAGGCATGGCAAAGGAGTGAGTTCGGGGCGAAGTGGTCGATCCAAGGAACTCCACAGTGGCGAGAACCGCCTCGTGCTTTGTCGAAGAACTATTCCGGGAGTCTCTATGTTCGGGGTACTACGGACTTCCAGTCGGTCGCAACGCTTGCCTCGCGGCCGGAGCCGACCAGAGCGACCCGGTGACGAACGCCAGCCCGGCGATGGCGTCGAGCGACAGTGTAACTAGATTCCCCGAGCGTCGCCCCAACTCGACAAAAAAACCCAGCGTCCGTGGCCAACATACGCCACGGGGCTGGGTCCTCAAATCTATCACCTAGTGCTTTGTCGAATCTTTATCTCGAGGGCTTAGCTCTTGGCAGCGTCGAGAGCCGTTTGAATCCGCGCCTTCGGCTGAACCCCGACAAACTTATTCACGACTTGGCCGCCCTTGAACACCAGCAGGGTCGGGATGCTGCTCACGCCGAACTGCTGAGCGGTTTCCGGGTTGTCGTCGATGTTCAGTTTGCCGATGACGGCGGTGCCTTGGTTTTCGGCGGCCAGTTCTTCGAGTAGCGGAGCGATCGCGCGGCAGGGACCACACCACGGAGCCCAAAAATCGAGCAGGACCGGTTTCGCCGATCCAATCACTTGGCTGTTGAAATTCTGGTCGGTGATTTCCAGCGTGTTCGCGCCCATCCGAGATCCTTTGGTTTTCTATGGCCTGTTTCGCCGACGCTCGAACCCGCTGACGCCGCGACCGACAAGAGTCCGGCCGTCGGCGCCGCGCGTAGCGCCTGTCCTCGATAAAATCGTTGCCGGAAAATAATAGGAGGGACCCCGGCCCCCGTCAATGAATGGCTGGCTGGCTGTTTTCGCTCCCTTTTCGCTCAGCGGGCCGCCTGTTGACGGCGGGCCAAGCGTGGCATACTTAAGCGGTCTGGGCAGATTGCTCCGCTTCGAACCTCCAACCACCCTGACCATGTCCACTTCGACTTCCGGTCCTTGCGCCGGCTGGGGACGCGATTCGGCTGCGTCCGACCCCGTTTCTTCCCGTTCGCCGCTGGGCCGTTCCTTGGCAGGTACTCGTGTCCCGGCCTACGTTTGGGAGACCCCCGGCGAGCTTGGCCGCGCCGTGGCGGGCCGGTTGGCGGCCCTGATTCGGGAACGCCACGGCTCGGGCCGACCTGTGACGCTGGCGTTGCCCGTCGGCTCCTCGCCCACCGGCGTCTACCGCGAACTGGTGCGCATGCATCGCGACGAGGGGCTCGATTTTTCCCAAGTCATCGTGTTTGGGATCAGCGAATTCCTGGGGGTGGGCCCCGACCAAGCTCAATCCCACGCCGCTCGGCTCCGCGAACACCTGTTGGACAAAGTCAACATTCGTCCAGAAAACACGCATCTATTCGATGGGGCCGTCTCGCCGTTTCAAGCGTCGGCGGACGCGGCTGCGGCTGAACGCGCGATCGCGGACGCCGGCGGGTTGGACGCAGCGTTGCTCGGAATCGGTGGCAACGGGCATGTGGGCTACAACGAGCCTTTTGGGACGCGGACCAGCGCGGCCCGAGTCTGCACGCTCGACGCGGCCACTCGCAAGGCGTCCGCCAGCGATTTCTTCGGCGAAGAACACGTTCCGTCGCAAGCGATCACGCTCGGTTTGAAAACCCTGTTGGCCGCTCGCCATGTCATGCTGGTCGCATTGGGCGAACACAAAGCCAAAATCATACGAGCGGTCCTAGAGGAACCGGCGACGGACCGGGTGCCGGCGAGCCTCTTTCAAGAGCACACCGAGGCGACGGTCATCGTCGACGGGGCCGCCGCGCAGTTGCTGACCGCCCGCGCAACCCCGTGGCTGACCGGCCCCCAGACATGGGACGACGCGTTGGTCAAACGGGCCGTGCTGTGGTTGTGCCAAGCCGCCGGTAAAGCCTGTTTAAAGCTGGCCGACGAAGATTTCCTTGACCGTGGCCTGCATCAACTGCTGCGGGAGCTGGGGCCGGCGGAACGCTTAGCCCGGCGCGTGTTCGACAGCATGATGGCGACGATCGAGCCGCATCCGGCCGGAGTCGCAGGCACGGGCGATATACCTCGAAAACGCATCATCTGCTTCAGCCCACACCCCGACGACGACGTCATCAGCATGGGCGGCACGTTGATTCGGTTGAACGAAGACGGCCATG
>JBJTOW010000550.1:0-3085 GCA_046074805.1 Planctomycetota bacterium
ATGGGTGATGGGTGGCAGTTGGTCAGGTTTCAGTGCGAGTGATTTGTCAACTCTTGATTGACTGATACGACGGACTTCCCAGTCCGTCGCCGAGCGTTTCGCGAAAAGGATTGCGTTGCGACGGACAGAAGATCGGTCGCACGAGGAGCACCGCTCCCTATCCCGCCCACAGCCCACAGCCAACGCCAGCGCAGCGCGGCGAAGGCCATTGGGGCTTTGCATCGAACACGGGGCGGATATCACGGAGGGGGCGGATATCACGGAGATCGAGCGGGCGCGAGAGTCACGGTCACGGTGACCATTTCGTTGCCGCGTTTCACAGTAACCGGCACTTGATCGCCGACTTTGTATTTTCGCAGCGCGAGATCGAAATCGTCGAGGCCCGTTACTTTGCTTTCTCCAAGCTTGACGATCACGTCGCCCGGTTTTAGGCCGGCGCGATCGGCCGGACTGCCTTTCGTGACGCCCATCAACGCGTAGCCTTCGGTTCCTTCCGCGAAATCCGGAATACTGCCGAAGTAGGGACGGTCACCCGAGCGGCTGATCTGGGCGGAACCTTTCACTTGCACATAGGTTGGCCGCTTTTCAGTGTCGACGATCGCCGTCGCCGTGTCGCAGACCATCGCCACGACGCGGCGGATCCCCTCTAAGTTGAGCCGTTCGGCGTCATCGCTGGGACGATGGTAGTCCGGATGCGTGCCGGTGAAGAAATGGAATACGGGAATCTCTTTCCCATAAAACGACGCGTGATCGCTTGGGCCAAACCCTTCAGGATGCCGAGTGAGCGTGAATTTGTGGGTCTCGTTCAATTTGTCGACGAGCCCGTTGAATTCGCTCGCGGTGCCTGTGCCGTAGAGGATCAGCTTGTTGTCCAGCAGGCGTCCGACCATGTCCATGTTGATCATGGCGACGGTCTTTTCGAGCGGAAACCGCGGATTCTTCACGTAATGATTGGAACCGAGCAGCCCGCGTTCTTCGCTGGTAAAGGCGATGAACACCAACCGACGCTTCGGCTTGCCGCTCAAACGGCCGAAATAGCGAGCCGTTTCCAGCAGTGCGGCCGTGCCTGAAGCGTTGTCGTCGGCCCCGTTATGCACGTCGGTCGACCAAGGGGCGAGCGAACCGCTGCCCGATCCACCTTTTCCCACGTGGTCGTAATGGGCGCCGATCACAACGGTTTCATCCGCCAGCGGTCCTTCGCCCTCGATCACGCCAACGACGTTCGCGACATCGGCTCGGCGATGGATCACGTCGGCCTCGGCCTTGACGGTCCAGCCCGCCAGTTCTTTGCTCCGCGGCGCGAGATCGCCGTCAATCTTCCGCTCGACTTCCGCCAAGTCGATTCCGGCCGCGGTCAGCGTTGCCGCCAACGCGCCGCGCTTGGCGAAGAACACGGGGATGCCCTTCGAGTTGTTCGCTTGGCCGGCTTCTAGGAAACCGGGCACGCTATCGAAGTCGCCAGCCAGCTTCTGGCCGCTCAATTGAATCAGCTCCGCGAAGCGGCCGACTTCTTTACGATAAGCGGCGGTTTGCTCCGTGGTTGGCTTCTCGATCTTGCGAAACTCATCGCGGGCGGCGGCCAGCTTTTCCACCGACTCTTGCCAAGCCTTCTCCTCGGAGACCCGAGCCTGGTCGATGCTGAACTGATCGTTCACCAATATTACGGCGGTGGCCCCCTTTTCGGCCGCGTTGGCGATCTTGCGGACGAACGGCGCGTGCGGAGAAGCCTGTTTGCCGCTGAACACGCTGTCCGCTTTGTCTTGCTGCGGCTCCTTGCGGATCACGACGACGATCTTGCCTTTGACATCCAGTCCGGCGTAGTCGTCGTATTTCTGCTCCTTCGCGGAAATCCCGTAGCCCGCGAACACAATCGGCCCTTCAGTTTTGCCAGCTCCGCCAATCGCCAAGCTTTGGAAATCCTGTTCCAGTTTCAGCGTCACGGGAGTCGCCGGCTTGCCGTCGGCCCCGGCGGGTGGCACAAGCACCAGCGAATTCCGTTCGACCGGCCCGCGATCGACGGAAGATGGAACGGTGAATTTCTGGAAAGGTTGGCCTTCGAAAATGTCCGACTTCAGGCCCGCCTTTTTGAATTCTTCCGCGATGTACTGGGCGGCTTTGTCGAGCCCCGCCGTGCCGACGCCGCGACCCTCGAGCTCGTCCGAGGCCAGATAGCGGGTGTCGCTGCCGAGCCGCGATTCGATCGCCTTGGCCGCCTCCGAATCTTCCGCGCTGGCAATCGAGCTGATCTGGAAGCGTTCCGGCAAGGCGGTGACGCCCATCACGCCGGAGAGCATCGAGCTCAACAAAACAGCCCGAAACAATGTTCGCCGCGGCCGCGCCGCTCGGGACGTTTGCCCCGCCCCGTTCTTGGAACCGAGGTGCCCTCGAATTCGTCCGTCACCGCTTGGCATGGGAATCGCGCTCCACAATCGAAAAATTTCCATGAAAACTCACTGCGGGATTCTGGTGCGTCGGCGCGGGATCGTCAACTTGGCACGCTGGCGACCCTCTCGAAACCGGCTACTTTGACAAGGGCCGCGCCGAGCGATATCCTCCCCCCAGCACGAGCCGCTCGCACTCCGTTGCCCCCACCCCGCGTCGCCGTCCTGTCGTCTTACCGTTTACCGCAATCCGCCGGACCACGATGGCCTCTTTGCTCGTCATCCAAGGACGCGACCAGGGAAAACGCTTCGAGCTTTTCGAGGATGTCGCCACCGTTGGGCGAGTCGCTGGAAACGCCATCCAGCTTCGCGATTCGGAAGTCTCCCGCCGCCATGCCGAATTCCGCCGTGAAGAAGACGCTTTCGTCCTACGCGATTTAAACAGCTCGAACGGCACCTTCGTCAACAACAAGCGGGTCGAGCAGCGCGCGCTGAAAAACGGCGACCGCGTGCAACTCGGCCGGTCCCTGCTCATCTTCACCGATGACGAAGAGCGTTCGTCCCAGGTGATCGACGACGTCGACATTCTGAGGGCCGACCATCCCGATGGTTCGCGGATTGTACGGGCGCTCAGCCAAAACACTGCCCCACCTGCCGCCGGCTTCCCGGCTGTCCCTGGTCTTTCGTCCGGCCCCGGCTTCCCT
>JBJTOW010000551.1:0-4966 GCA_046074805.1 Planctomycetota bacterium
GCCGAGTACACCGCCCGGCTGCTGGCGAGTGGCGATTTGTTGGTCAGCGGCGTCTTGCGAGTCAATGTCCTGGGCGATGCGCCCGTCGAGGTTCCGCTGGCACTGCGCGGCGGCGTGCTGGTTTCCGCCGAAGTCGATGGCCAGCCGGCTCGTATCCGTTCCGTCCAAGCTCAAGTCGGCCCGCAAAAATCGGGCGGCCCTTCCCAAGTTCCTGCGCGGCAGGCAGCGAACGCGGCAGCGAACAACACAGCGAACGCGGCTCAGAATGCGGCTGCGAATGCGAAGGCCAGCGTGCCGGCGAATATGCCGCCCAACATGCCGCCCAACATGCCAGCGTTGGCGACGATCGTCTTGGAAGGCCGTGGCGAAAAGCGGGTCGCCGTATCGCTGCGGTTGAAACAGACGAGCCGCGGCGGCGTGCGGTTAGTGCAAGCGCAGCTGCCCGCTGTTCCCGCCGCCTCGCTTGACTTGGTCGTGCCGGAAGCGAAGACGGAAGTGGTGGTCGGCGCGGGCGCCGATGCGATCCGGTTCGAAACCAAGGCGGCTGACGAACGGCTGGAAGCCGCATTGCCGCGCGACGGCGCGTTCACCTTGCAGTGGCGTCCGCAGGTTTCGCAAGGCGAAGTCGACCGCAGTCTGGCGACGACCACCGACGCGGAGATTGACATCCGAGAGGATGCGATTCGTGTCGTGTGGCGCGTGCGGATGGAATTCCGGGGCGGCCAGCGCGACGCCTTCGCATTTCTTCTGCCCGCCGACTACCAAGTCGAACGGGTCATAGGCGACAACGTGAAAGGCTGGCAGGAAAAGGCCGGACCGGCGGCCCCGCGCGTCGATGTCTCGCTGCTGAAGGCGGCCACCGACCGCGAGGAGCTCACATTGGTTCTCAGTCGCCGCGCTGGCATCGCGTTCGGCAAACCGTCCAGTTATCCGCTCCCGGTCGTGGCGGCTGAAGGAGCCGCGTTGCAGCAGGGAACGCTGCATCTGCGCCGCAGCTTGGCGCTGGACGTCCGCGTCGCCGAACTGCGTGGGCTCGCGCGGGCCGAGCTGCCTGGCGAGTCGCTCAGCGAGCGTGTGCAAGCGGTGGAACTCAGCCCGCTCGGCCTGCGTTCGGTCGAATCGCTGCGGTTTCAGACGGGTGGTTTTTCGGGACGGCTGGAAGTCGCGCCGTTGGCGGGCGATGCGTCGGCCGAACTCCGTTCGGTCTTGCGGCTGGACGAACGCCAATCGTCACTCGAAACCCAGTTGACATTGCGCTCACCCGTTAAGCCGCTCTATCAAATCCGCGCCGACCTGCCGGCCGGCTTGGAGATTGAATTGGTAAGTTCCGCCGCCCCGATCGAATGGTCGCTGGTGGAGGCCACGGGCAAACGCACTCTGCTGATACTGCTAGGCGCTGGCCAACGTGGCGAGGTGTCGGTGACGATTCGCGGACGTTTGCCAGCGCTGACCGGCAAACGGTTGGCGTTGCCGCGGATCGCGGTCGCCGATGTGGCCACACAAGAGAGCGACTGGGTGGTGCTGGCCGACCCGTCGTTCGACGTGCGTCCCGAGCAACTGAAGGCTTGCGAGCCGGTGCTGCTGGATCGGGTTTCGGGCTGGTTGCGTCCGGAACAGCGGCAACTGGCGCGGCTCGCCTTGCAGTGCCGTGGCGGCGATTACAGCGGCGTGTTGCTCTTGGCGCCGCGCGAGCCGCGTGTGACGAGTATCGCCGTGTCGAACGTGCGTGTCACCGGTCGGTCCATCGCTGAGACGATCCTCATCGACGCGCGGATCGAAGAGGCGGGGATTCGGCAATTCGTATTCACGCTGCCCGCGTGGCTTCGCGAGTCGCGGATTTCGGCGCCGCTGCTTCGCCGGAAAACGATTGAGCCGTTGGAGGAAACGCCGGACATCGCCGACGCCAATGGACGCATCCGAGTGCGATTGGATTTGCAGGACGAAGTGATCGGGCAGTTCCGCGTCTTGATCGAACACGACCGCTTGGTGACGGATGATCTGCAACCGGCCGCGATCCCCGCGATCGAAACGGGACGGACAGAACAGCGGTTCGTAACGCTCGAAAGCTTGGGACGAGACGAATTGGTGGTCGAGAAACCGACGGGCCTCGAGCCGCTCACCCGGCAACAACAGGCCTGGGGCAAACTCGCGGCTCTGCTCGGCGACAACATCCTGATGGCTTATCAGGTATCGGGCGAAGTGGCCGCGCCGAGGCTCACGTATCGACCGCAAAAACGCGAAGCGGTGCAAACGGCCGGAGCGCGGATCGCGTTGTCCGAAACCGAAATGGTGGTCGACGCCGCCGGCGCTTACCGGGCGAAACAGACCTACCACGTCGACAACGGCACCGAACAGTTCCTTGTGGTCGAATTGCCTCCCGGCGCGACCTTGTGGACCGCTGTCGTCGCCGGCTCGCCGGAACGTCCGCAACGCGCCGATGACTTGGCCGGTAACGGAACGACGGCGAACGGGAAGAGCTCAGCGGCGAACTTGGACACCGCGAGCGCGAAGTCTAACACCACGGCGGCGAGCTCGAAAAGCGTGGCGGCGACGGCGAACGGGGGCAGCGCGTCGGGAGCGACGCTGGTCCGGATTCCGCTGGTGAAGACAGCGGCCGGGGACTTGGATTACCCAGTGGTGCTAACCTATGGCGGCAAATTGCCCGACCTGGGCGCGTGGCGCGCCGTGCGGTTTCCATTCCTGAAAACCCGCAATGTGAATGTCGAACTGAGCCGCGTGCGATTGCGATTGCCGGAAACGCACCAGTGGCCTTGGTTCGAAGGCACCCTCGGCCAGGTGCGGCAGCAAGCCGAGTACGAGGCGAGTTGGCTCGAATACCAAACGGGCCGTATTCGCAAACTGCTCGACACACTGGCGTCATCGAAACAGGATGTGCTCACCCGGATGCGGTCGCAGTCGAATCTCAAACAACTGGGAATGGCGGTCGACAAATACAAGTCGGCCGATCCTTCAGCGGCGCGCGATAACGAGGAGTATTCGCGGAATTTCTCGGCGTTCAATTCGGCATTGGAACAATCGCGGCGCACGATCGAGCAAGAGGCGCAGGCGGATGCCGAGTTGTCGCGGCAATTGGCGGTCGACAACCGCGAGCGGCTTAACGGTCTGTTCTTCGAGCAGGAAAATCGCCGAGCCCGCAATGTGGTCAATCAATTGGACGCCAACTTCGCGGACAGCAGTCGCCAAGCGGAGGGCAGTGGTGAAGCGGAGGGAGGTGGTCGCGCGGGTGGAGGGCGTCGAGCTGGGGCCGGCGACGACTTCGACTTGCGGTGGTTCGAAGCGAACGGCTTCGGTTCGGCCGCACCGATGAATCGCGTTCTACTGGAAGACCGAGCGGGTGCCGACGGTAAATCTTGGGAGGCGAAGAAAGCCGACGATGGCAACGGAGAAGGCAAAGGAAAAGGCAAGCCGGGCGGCGGTCAAGCGGCCGTTGACCAGCGAGCGGCCGGCCAGCAACGGGAAAAATTGCAGGACCTTCGCAAATCGTTGGGGCAGCGCCAAAACTTGGCGATCGACGGCGTAGTGCCGCAAACCGAACAGGCCCCAAATGCGGCCCCGGGACGGGACGGCGACGCGATGCCGCAAACGGGCAGCGGCGGCAAGGGACGTCGCAGCGGAAAGTCAGTCGACTCGGAAGGCGAGATTCGCCAGCGTTACCAACAGCAACTCGACAATCAGCGATTGCAACTCGAAGCCTCCGTGCCCCAGACGGCCCTGCCGCAATCGTCCAATTCACTCGCCTTGCCACCCACTTCCGGAGCGGCCAACATGCCCGCGACCAGGGGCACGCAGCCCCAAGCTGCTATTCCTCTCCCGACCGGAATGCCGGGAATGCCGGGTATGCCGGGAATAGGTGGGATGCCGGGAATGCCGGGTATGGGCGGAGGTGGTGGCGGGCCGGGAATGCCCGGTTTGGGCATGCCGGGCGCTGAAATGCCCGCGTTGCCGACTCGGCCGGGTGAACCGATGTCATCGACGCGGCTGAATTCCGGGCTGGTGGTGGATTCGCCGACCGCCGCGCCCGACCAAACCGTGGCCGAGGATGCGGGAATCCTGACCAGTTTGGATGTCGATCTGCCGGCGGGCGGCCGCGAGTTCCTTTTCCGTACGCCGCGTGGCGAACTGGAAATCAGCGGATACGCGGTTTCCAAGCCGCTGGCCGAGCGGACCCAGCGGTTGGCAGTCTTGGTTTTGCTGGTGATCGTGATTGGCGGCCCATGGCTTTGGGTGACGCGCCGGTTGGCGGCACGACAGTTGGCGGCAAGGCGCGGAGCGGCTGTTCGCGTAAACTCGTAAGCCGAAAAGGAGGCTTGCCGACGATGCCTGAATCGCTTCGCGCTGTCGTGTTCGACCTAGATGGCCTAATGTTCAATACGGAGGCGCTGTACCACGACGTTGGCGCTGAATTGCTCCGGCGGCGCGGTCATCAACTGACTCAAGAGCTGCTCAACCAAATGATGGGACGGCCCAGTCCCATCGCGCTGCGGATCATGATCGACTGGCATTCGCTCGACGCGACCCCTGAGCAGTTGCAGCAGGAAACCGACGAGATTTTTCGCGCGATTCTCGCCACGCGGCTGGCCCCGATGCCGGGACTGGAACGGCTGTTGGAAACGCTGGAACGGGTCGGTCGTCCCAAGGCGATCGCGACGAGCAGTCGCCGCTCGTTCGTGACGAATGTACTGGGCCGCTACGGCTGGGAGCCGCGGTTTCAATTCATCCTGACGGCCGAGGATGTCACCCATGGCAAACCGCATCCCGAGATCTACCTGACAGCATCCGAGCGGCTAGGGGTAACGCCCGGCGAAACGCTGGTGCTCGAGGACAGTCAAAACGGTTGCCGAGCGGCGGTTGCGGCTGGCGCGTACGCAGTGGCGGTACCCGGCGACCACAGCCGCCATCACGATTTCACGGGCGCCCGCCACATCGCCGACACGCTCGCCGACCC
>JBJTOW010000552.1:0-14720 GCA_046074805.1 Planctomycetota bacterium
GAGCACCATGCCGTGGGGATCGTGGTACGCAACTGCACCGCCGAACTCCGCCAGGGCTCCGTGATGCTTAGCGGCCTCGACCCGGCACAGGCGACCTGCCAGGTGCGGCAGCAAGTGTTCGTCGAGGACTTCTATCTCCGCGAGAAGCGGCGCACCGCCGATCCGTTGCCGTTGTTGAAGCAGAGTGACGGCGCCTGGACTTTCGACTTGCCCCCCGGGGGCGCCGTGAAGTTGCACCTGCACGTACATGTGTAACATGTCGCAAACGGCGTGGCCCAGGCCGCGGTGCAGGTTGCCGTGAGCGTCGCCGAGCCGACCGCTCTTCGCCTGACGCTGCGCACTCCCCACGTGGCCGCGCCGACGACTGATTTCCAGCACCTTGCCTTCATGTACCACACCGTGGGCAACGCCATCGCTGGGAAGCCGGACGTCGCAGCGGACGATCTGGCCGCCCATGGCGTGACAATGTTCGAATTCGCCGGCACTCCCAAAGCCGTGTTCGACAAGGAAGGTAACCTTTTGTCGGCGGACTTCAGCGCCCACGAGCCGTACCTGGGAGCCTACCTGCCACGCGGTCTGCGTCCGATGATCTACTGGATTGACCCTCTGCGAACCGCGGACGGCGAGGCGCTGCAACACCCGATTCGGTCCCGGGCGTACGCAAACCTGCTGCGGGCCTTCCTGAAGCGCGCGAAAGAACTGGGCTTTGGTCCCGAACGCTTCGTGATCATGCCCGGGGATGAGCCGCATGGCGGCGGCTACGATGGAGGAGAGCCCGACGAGCACATCCGGCAGATGGCGGAGTCGCTCAAAATCATCAAGTAGGCCGTGCCCGAGTTGCCTGTGGTCACGACCATCACGTATTACGCCTCACCGCCAGTTGTGAAGACGGTTTCGCCGTACGTGGATGTTTTCGTGCCGCATTGGCCGTTTCCCGAGAAGCTGGACGACAACCGGGCGCCAAACTACAACCCGCGGGCGGCCTTTGAGAAAAGCATCATGCCCATGATGGAGCGGGAGCGGGCCGGTCGCAATGCCACGGTCATGTGCGACACGGTGGCTAATGGTCCCACGCACGGGCTGCTGGGGGGCAATCGGGCTTTCCCGATCATCGCCTTCGGCAAGGGCTTCACCGGAGTTTCCCATTGGGCCTACAACGACATCAAAGGCAGCACCTGGCATCCCTGGAATGGCGCCGACGCCGTCAATCTGGACTACATTTTCGTCTACGACGGGACGGAGAGCCACAAGTTCAACCACGCCTGGAACCCTATGGGCGAAGTGCTGGTGCCCTCGATCCGCTGGGAAGCATTGCGCGCCGGCATTCAGGACGCGCACTTGCTGACGTGGCTCAAGGCCGCCATGGAAAAGAACAGCCTGCCCGGCGAAGCGGTCCCGCGCGCCCGGGCTTGTCTGGACACGGCCCGCTCGATCGCAGAGGGCAAGACCGAACTGACGGACGCCGCCGTGGCGCGGTTGTCCCGTGAGCTGCGGGAGGTCTTTGTCGCGGCGAATAAGGCGACCGCGGCGACGGACGAACTGGTTTTCACCGTGCGGAAATTTGAAGGCGAGTATGCGACCAATGGCGTGTCGACGCCCTTTACCGAGACGATCCACCGCATCGATGCAAGTGGCCGCAACGAACGGACCGTCGTCGACTTTGGCGACGCCGCGTGCGCCGCTCCCGCCTTCAGTCCCGCTGGATATTGGCTCTACTTCCAATCCAATCGCGGCGGGGCGTACCACATCTATCGTTGCCGGCCCGATGGCGCCGAAGTGTCTCCGCTGACCACGCCCGAACGCCCCGGTGCTCCTTGGAAGTCGGTCTTCGGAGTGCAGGTGACATCCACCGGCCAGGTTCTCGGCACGTTTCACGATGGAGACCGCGGCTGCGTCGCGCTGCTCTCTGCCGATGGCGCCAAACAACAGCTTGTGGCGCCGCATTTGGGCTATCTCTACATGTCCGCCCTCAGCCCAACGGGCGACGCCGTCATTGCTTCGGGCCCGGCCAGCAACTATCGGCTTTGGCTATTGCGCTTGCCCGGAGCGTTCCGCACGGGAGCGGATCGCATCACGGGACCTGACATCGATTTGTCCCCGGAACACCCCAATTCCTACGCTCCGCAATTCACCCCGAATGGAAAAACGATCGTCTACAGTCGCATCGACGGCGACATTTATCCGATCAACGCCGACGGCACGGCACGAAAACAACTGACCACGGGAAACAAGTACGTTGAATTTCGGCTGTCACCGCGCGACAAACATGGATCGACTGACGGACCCCAATTGTCGCCCACGGGAGAAGAAGTCGCCTTTGTGGCCATGAAGGACGGAATTCCCAACATCCACATTGTCGACATCGAGGGGCGCCAGCCCCGGCAACTCACTTTCCGAAAATCAGTCTGCGGCAGGCCGCGTTGGAGCCCTGACGGAAAGTCGCTCGCATTTGTGTCCTTCGTGGGTCAGTACCCGCAACTCTTCGTTGCCTCTGCCAGTGGTGGAGAACCGCGACAACTCACCAACCTCGATGGCGCCGTCTACATGCTCAACTGGCGTCCCAAAAGGGAAGGGTAGCCTAAGGCAAGACCGGATAGGGACGCTCGTAAAAAATCGCCGGGAATATTTGTATCGCCTTCGTTGGGATTTGTAGCGCTATACTTCTGCAGATATCAACTTGACTACGAGTTTCACGATAAAGGCGGATACCGCTAGCTCTTCGAAAAATCATGTCGCAAAGCAGAGCTCGCAAGGCCGTAGCGGGGAATCTAAAGAGTGACCGTTCACGGAAAAAAATGAACTTGGTCGATTTCGTCTGGCCGAACAGGCGATTCGATTCGTTGTCCTCGATCGCAAAGTGACAGAAGACAAACGCAGCGCGGACGGCCGCCGTGGTGCGAGTGGATCTGGACGGCGAACGCCACCTGTGCCCAGCACGGGGCGAGCGTCTTGCGATTCCCGAGCCAAGCGATCAAGGCACACTTCGGCGAGCTCCCAGGGCCGTCACTCGTGCCGCCCCTTCCTGAAACGCGTTCAGGCCCCTTGTGCTGAGGTGGAAGCTCGCGCCGCGACCAATTCTTCGCCGAGTCGCCCTCGCTTGCGCATCGGGTTTTTGTTCGCCACCCTCGCTTGCAACCCGTGAACGGTTATGGAAGAACCCCTTATTGATGAGCGACAAGCGGCGCCAGGCGCCGCGCGGTGGCTCCCAATTCGATGATCGTCGCCAGGGAACGCATGGCGCGCTGACGCCATTGATCGAGGAACTTTCCTGCCCACACGGAAGACCGGTATTCCCAGACTTGCTGAAAATCCTTGCGCACGAGATACGCTCGTACGGTCTTCAGATTGGTGCGCAATAACCCGGACGTCGTGACCGCCTGTTTGTTGGTAAGGTTAACCGAATGAGTGCCACAGACATAGCCGCAAGAATCGTCGGTATCGAGACCTTCACCGCCGCTTATCCCGTCACCGGGCAGTTCAAGTTCTTCACCCAGCCCACACGCGGCACTATTGTGGTCAAGATCACCAGCGAGTCCGGGCATACCGGCTGGGGCCAAAGTGTTCCCTCGCTAACCTGGAGCTATGAGACGCTTGAATCAGCCCGCACGACCATCGACCGATATCTCGCCCCCGCTCTTCTGGGTATGGACGCGTTCGCCACCGAGACGATCTGGCGAACGATGAACCATGCCATCGCTCCGGCTTTCTCGACGGGGCAGCCGATCGCCAAGGCGGGTATCGACCTGGCACTCTTCGACCTCACCGGGCGCATCCTCCAGCAGACCGCCGCGCAACGCTGGCAGGTCCAGGGCGGCGGCACCCTGGGTCTGAGCTGGACGATCAGCGCGCAAACACTCGAAGACGTGCAGGCAAGCATCGCGGATGCCCACCGCCGAGGCTACCGCCACTTCAACGTGAAGGTGGGCGGGACCGGGCGGAAGTGCCCAATGGCATCGGACTCGGAGTCGAAGTGGATGAAGAGCGCCTCAACGCTACGACCGTGCAAGACAACTTGTTGACCAAGAACAGCGCCACACATTCTGGAGAACGCCCATGAGCCGACCCCGAAAGCGCCGTCAGTTTCCGCAGTAGGCTTCGCAGACTTCCACCGTTCTCGCGGCGGCAACGTCGCGCGGCGGCCGCATGCTGCTCGACGGACACGCCAGCGAGTATCCCGACAACATGAACGTCACCAATGAGTACCCCGATGGCCGCTTGCTGATTAACGAGAACTTTCCGTTCACCGCCTACGGCCTGCACGGATTCGACAACGGCAACGTCTTCTACGGGACCGAGGGCTACATGATTTTCTCACGCCGCGGCGTGCTCAGCGTTTTTCAAGGTCTGTAGGGAACTGCCGGTCCGACCGAGGGCAAAGAGCAACGCGGCCAGCGCGGCTACGCGGAACACATGGCCGAGTTTTCGCACGCCGTTCGGCAGCGCACGCCAATCAAAGCGTCGGGCGATGTCGCGCATCGAAGCCGCGCCCTGGTCCAGCTCGGCGAGATCGCCTTCCGCACCCGCGGCCGACTCGACTTCGATCCCGAAGCCGGCCGCTTTATCGGCTGCGACGAAGCCAACGCCCTACTCGTCAAGGAGCGCCGCCAAGGCACCGTGTTGTGGCAGATCGTTGCTAGGTTGTCGAAGGTGTTTAGGTAAGACGTCCCACGCGAACTAGACGTGTACGATCGATCGCTGACGATTCGCGGGATCGAGTTTCGAGCGATGGTCGGCGCGAAGGAAATCGGCGAGCGTCGGTCCGCCGCATGCCGCGGACCCTGTTCGCAGCAGTTCGCGCCGGTGGAGGCCGTAGTGACGAACGTTTGGATTGCTGGTCATGGTTCATCCGTTCGTGGATGAAGTTTCGTCGTGGCGCCGCCGAGCGGCGTTGTTCGCTACGGAGGCGCCGCGCCCGCGTCGGACTTCGTTCCTGAGGAAGACTCGGTCGCAAATCCCGCGGTGCGAAGCTCGGCATCTTGAATGTCGGGCAGGCTGCTGGCCGGCTTGTCCAGGTAAAAGAACGCGGTGGTGCTCCAATCGGACGGGCCGACGTCGAATCCCAACCCGGTCAGGCGGTACGAAATGTTCTCGTGAAACCAGACGGCATCTTTGACATGGTAGCGGTACATCACGATCGATAGGCGATCGCCGGCCTCGTGAACATAGGGGCGTCCCGCGTGGCGATGCGCGTAGGGCGGATGCGACACTTCCCGCGACCACCAACCGGAGAGCAGATAGTCGTCGATGGAATTGATTTTGAGCGTCGGGGCGTCGGTGTCGTTCCTCTTGTCCGTGAAGATCAGACTCCGCCTGTCATACCATGTCCAATTCTTTCCCGGCTGGTCCTGGTGGACCGCCCAGTGAGTTCCCAGGTATCGTCCCTTGCCGGCGACTTCCGGCAGCACGACGATCGAATCCTGTTTGCCGACATTTCTCTGCCGTCTCCAGTAGGCGTGCAGATACAGCGTGTCTTCTCCCACCGGCTTGCGATCTGCATGCACCAGATGGAAGAAATCGATCTTCCTGTCGGAGTCGTTGACCACTTCGATTCGAGCCGACTTGCGAAAGGGCATAGGAATCGAACAGTCAAAGACGCAGAATCGGTTTGATGACGCGAAGAATTCGTTTTCGATCGCTTGCAGTTCGAGCGGCTGGCAGAAGAAATCCGACAGTGGAGCGGACACCGCCGGTTTTTGGCTGCCGTCCCAATAGATGTTGACGACCAGGAGGCGGCAAAGACGATTGTCGAGGCCTGGCTGTTTGGAAGGACCGAAGGTTGCCCAGAACCGGGTGATCACACCTGGCTCCTTGAGCTCCACGATATTGGTCTTGCTTCCCGGAGCAAGCACCACACCGGACCAGTCGACCTGCGTCTTCTGCCCGGACTGCATCCGATAAAGCGGCGCGGGACTTAAGGGTTCGGCCTGCACACATCGGCAGAGGCCAAGAAGCACAATCAGTCCCGCAAAGAAGCGTTCATTGAATCGTTTCATGTTGTTAGTCCTTTCGACTCCATCTATGACGACGCGCGCTCTCACTACCGACGAGCCGGGGAACGGTCCGCTCGGCTTACAGGGTCAATCCCGGAATCGGCTCGGCGCCGGTAGCGATATTGATCACATCGCGCGAGACACCTTGTTTGATTCGCAGTTGGCCGACATCGAACAGCGTGTGAAAAATCGTGGCGTACAGGTGAGCGATAGTCATCGGCTCCGTGGCTGGCTGGCCCCCGTCGCGCGTCGATTGGCCGATCACTTGGCCCATCGGCAGGCCACCGCCGGCGAGCAGTAACGCGGCACTTTTGTGCCAGTGATTGCGACCGCCATTTTCATCAATCTTTGGCGATCGCCCCATCTCGCCCACCGCGACCACAAGCACCTTGTCCGCCAAGCCGCGGTCGCGCAGGTCATCGAGAAACACCGACACCGCGTGATCGAACACCGTCCCTGAAAAATTCATTCCGGCTTCCACTCGCGGATTGTTGCCGTCGGCATGCATGTCCCACACGAAATTCGACGTCAGGGCGACGAATCCGCAACCCGCTTCGACCAACCGCCGAGCCAGCAGCAATTCCTTACCTAGCGTCTTGCCGTGGTCGATATAGTTGCGGTAAAAGCCCTTTTGTTTCCCGTCGGGCCCGAGCCGGACTGATTCCGGATGGAAGAGACGGGCGGTATCGTATTTCTCGATCGTCCGCGGATCCTCCCGCGACAGATCAAACGCCTGTTCCGCGCCGCCGAGAATCGTCTCGAAAGCCTGACGCCGATAGTCTTCGACCCCCGGAACCTGCAACTGCCGCTTCGCGCCGTCGAGGCTGGCCAACAATTGCCGGCGGTCGTCCAACCGATCGCGGGACAGCGTCAGCCGCATGTCCTGCTGCATCGAGCCACCGCTGCTGACGGTTCCGGGGATCAGCGGGGCGTAGGCCGCGCCAAACGAGCCGGTGCGGTCGAAGCGACCGTACGCATTTGAATACGGACTCGACGTCGGATCAACCGACTGCGGGAAGAGCATGACGTTATTGGGCATGCCTGTGTCGGGCCGGTTCGTGCCGGCGACACTGGCATAGATCGAACCCAGATGGGCATCGAACGTCTCCGGGCCGATGAGCGGTCGGATGTCGTGATTGCCGCGATTTTCAAACGAGAACGAGCGAACAATCGCCAGTCGCTTCGCGCGTTCCGCCAATCGCGGAAACGTGCCGCCGAACGTGACGCCGGGAATCGTCGTTTTTACTTCCCCCGTAACGCTGCGAATCTCGGTTGGGGCCGGCATTTTGGGATCGAACGTATCGATCTGGCTGGGCCCGCCATGCATGAAGATGACCACGACCGCTTTGTCGCGGAGCACCTTCGAATTCGCGCCCGCCGCCGCCTTGGCCGCCAGCAACTGCGGCAGCCCGAGCCCCCCCAGGGCCAGACTGCCGACCCGCAAAAACGACCGGCGCGAAAAGTCACGTCGATTATCCATGAAAGTCAACATCCGGAAATTTCCTCGGCGGTGGACTGGTTTTCAGGCCCGATCAAAACGGCTCACGGGTTGCTCCGCGAACTCCATTCATATCGGTGGATCCAGTCAATTCTGGCGGGGCATCAGGGCGGTTTGATCGAACACGATCGGCAAGACGGTTGCCGTCGAGTACACCAGTTTACCCAGTTCTGGAACGAAGTTTCCAGTCGATAAAGCAGACGATGCTACGTGCTTTTTGAAGTCGCTGCGTCCCTCTTGTACGACGGACTTCCTCGTGATTTGTCAAAACGAAAAATAGGGGAAAGCACTCTGTCAACGAAAACCCAGGTCCGTCGTTGAGCGCGCATAGCGACGGACTAGGAAGTGCCTCGTCCTAAGGCGTTTAGAGTTGACGAGGCACTAACGCTTCGCAGCGGTGATGGGCCGTAAGGGCGTGAGCGAAGTGCGAATATCGACCATCGCCATTCCGGCGCGGCGAGCCGCTTCGAGGCCCAAATCGGCGTCTTCGTAGACGCAGCACTCGCCGGGGGCCACACCCAGCCGGCGAGCCGCTTCCAGGAAAACATCGGGATGCGGTTTATGCCGCGTCGTGTCTTCCGCGCACACGATCGCGTCGAACACGCCGTGCAATCCGATTTGCTGAAGTTGCCGTTGGACGACATCGCGGAACCCGCCGCTAGCTACCGCCATCGGAAGGCGTCCCAAGTTTTCCCGCACGACGTTTACTACCGACGGAATCGCGGCGACTTGGTCCAGTCGATCGAGATACGCCTGTTCCTTGCGCTGCGCCAACGCGTCGACGTCGACAAGAATCGATTGCTCTGCGGCCAGCATCTGAATGATGCGATCGGTGGGAGTCCCGGCCAGTTCGTAAAATCGGTGCTCGGGAAAATTGATGCCGACGGCGTCGAGCGTCGCTCGCCAGGCGACGTAGTGCGCGGGCATGGAATCGATCAAGGTGCCATCGCAATCGAAGATCAAGGCGGAAAACATGGCGGGAGGCGCCTTAGTCGAAGGTCGGAAAACGACACCGGCCGCGAATCTTCGCGGCCGGCATCTGTCACGCGTTAATAACAACTAACGACGTCCGCAAGCGGCGTCGCGTTTAGTACATGTCGTGGTCGCCGCCGTGGCCCTTCTTGCCGCCCTTGTCGTCCTTGGGCTTTTCGGCGATCAGAGCGTCGCTGGTCAACAGCAGCGTGGAAACGCTTGCGGCGTTCGCCAAGGCGGTTCGGGTCACCTTCGACGGATCGATCACGCCCGCCTTCACCATGTCTTCGTAGGTGTTAGTCAAAGCGTTGTAGCCGAAGTTGCCCTTGCCCTCGAGCACGCGTTCGCACACGATGCCGCCGTCCTGGCCGGCGTTCGCCGAAATCCAAGTCAGCGGAGCGCGGCAGGCGCGAATGACGATGTTGTAACCGACCTTCTCGTCGTGCGAGAGATCCTCGCCCGCCTTGAGCGACGCGGTGGCTCGCAGCAACGCGACACCGCCGCCCGGCAAGATGCCTTCTTCGACCGCCGCGCGGGTCGCGTGCAACGCGTCTTCCACGCGAGCCTTCTTCTCTTTCATTTCGCTTTCCGTCGCGGCGCCGACGTTCACCTTCGCCACGCCACCGGCCAGCTTCGCGAGCCGCTCTTCCAGCTTTTCGCGATCGTAGTCGCTGGTCGAATTCTGGATCTCGCGGCGGATTTGGTCGATCCGGGCCTTGATGTCGGCACCCTTGCCCGCGCCTTCGATGATGGTCGTGTTGTCCTTGTCGATGACAACCTTCTTCGCGCGGCCCAAATCGGTCAGCGGCAGCGTTTCCAGCTTCACGCCTAGCGATTCGAAAACGGCCGTGCCGCCAGTCAAGATCGCGACGTCTTCGAGCATCGCCTTGCGGCGATCGCCGTATCCAGGCGCCTTGACGGCGACGCACATGAACGTGCCACGCAGCTTGTTGATCACCAAGGTCGCCAACGCCTCGCCGTCGACTTCCTCGGCGATGATCAACAGCGGCTTACCTTGCTGGACCACGGCTTCGAGCAACGGGACCATGTCCTTGACGCTGCTGATTTTCTTCTCGTACACGAGGATATAGCAGTCTTCGAGCACCGCTTGCATCGTGTTCGGGTTGGTCACGAAGTAAGGCGACAGGTAGCCGCGGTCGAATTGCATGCCTTCGACCCACTCGACCTCCGTCTTCATGCTCTTGCTTTCGTCGACGGTGATCACGCCGTCCTTGCCGACCTTCTCCATGGCCCCGGCAAGCAACTCGCCAATTTCGCGGTCGTTATTGGCCGCGATGGTGGCGACGTTCGCCATCTCCGACTTGTCCTTAATCTTGATCGAGGCTTTGTGGAGCTTTTCGGTGATGTCGGACACGGCCTTCTCGATACCCTGCTTCATGTGGATCGGGTTGACGCCCGATACCACGGCGCGGAGGCCTTCGTTGAAGATCGCTTCGGCCAGCACGGTGGCCGTGGTGGTGCCGTCGCCCGCCACATCGCTCGTCTTGCTGGCGACTTCCCGCACCATGCGAGCGCCGATATTTTCGTACACGTCTTCGAGGTCGACTTCCTTGGCGACAGTAACGCCGTCCTTGGTGACCGTCGGCGAGCCGAAGCTCTTCTGCAGGATCACGTTGCGGCCCTTGGGGCCGAGCGTCACCTTGACGGCCTTGGCGAGCTTCGAAACGCCGCGGCGGATCGCCTCGCGGGCTTCCTGGTCAAAAGCGATAATCTTGGGCATGGAAAAAAGTCTCCTGATTCGTGAACACTAAAAATGCGGTTCGCCGGGCGGACCTGAACGCGGCGACGTACCCGCCGCGACTCATGGCTACTCTTCAATCACCGCCAAAATGTCGTCCTCGCGCATAAGCAGCAATTCCTGCTCGCCGACCTTGAACGTCTCGCCGGCGTAGCTGCTGAAAATGACCCGGTCGCCCGGCTTGATCTGCAAGGCTCCGCGGGTACCGTCTTCCAGCAATCGGCCCTCGCCGACACTGACCACCACGCCGCGGGCCGGCTTGTCCTTGGCGGAATCGGGGAGCAGGATGCCGCCCGAGGTTTTCTCCTCGGAGCTTTCCCGCTCGACCACCACGCGGTCTCCCAGAGGTTGCAGTTTGATTCCCGCTGCTGGCTTCTTCTTGGACGCCGTCGCCGCCATGAATATCCTCCCCAACTGTGCTACGAACCCCGGTGAATAACCCGTTTTAGCAACAGCCGCCCCGCGAACAGCCCCCAAGGCCGGTCGGTTCGCGACTGTCAAATATGCGCTCAACTCACGCTGTTATTCGCTAACAGCAACTACCGTGCCAGGAACTGGCGATGCGAACCTAAGTTGCACTCAGTTGGTGGTTTGAGTAAAACACCAAGCCGATAAAGCGGCCGTTTGGCGGGCCGATTGCCGGTGGGAATGGCACTCGCCCCGTCAGCCATCTCGCCCCGCTGTCAAATTGGCAGTCGAATCGTGAAACGCTTGAGATCGGACAACGTTGGAAACAGAATTCGCGGTGTTGACCCCGACGCGTATTGGAAATCGCTATGCCTATCAAAGTTGTCTGTTCGTGCGGAGCCGGTTTTGCGGCACCCGACCAATACGCCGGCAAGAAGGTCAAGTGCCCAAAATGCGGGGGGGCTTTATCGGTGCCTGCGGCGGGCGCGCCGAATGGCGTGGCTGCGGCCGCCCCTCGCCCAACGCCGTCGCCTGCCCCGCCGCCTGTCAACTCAGGTGTTGCCGATCTATTTGAACTCGAAGGGCTCGCCGGACAGGCCTCGGCGCGCTGCCAGAAGTGTCAAGCCAGCATGCCTTTGGGAGCCGTAATCTGCGTGGCCTGCGGGTTCAACTCGCAAACCGGCGAAACCGTCTTCACGACTGTCAAACGCACCAAAAGCGACGGCCACGGCAGCGCTGCGGAAACGGTGTTGGCCAAGGCGGCCGAGGATCTAGCCAAAGGGCCGGTCATGGCGAAGGAGCAGACGGCAGGCGGCGTGCTCGCCGGCTACGTGCTGAGCTTCGGTTTGCTGGCCCTGGCGGTGGTCACGATCGGCTTGGCCTACCTGGGATTCATGAAGATCGAATCGAGCGGCAATTCCCAGTACTACGCGGGCTACGTCATGCTGGTCGTGGGGGCGCTCATGGGCTACAGCGCCTGGTTCGTGCTGATTTTTAAGAACTTCAAGGCGGGGCTCGTGCATGGCCTATGCAGTATCTTCGTGCCGTTTTACGCTCCGATTTATGGTGCCCTGTCCGGCCATGGATTTTGGGCCTTCCTGATGATGATGGGAATTGTTTTCCAAGGGCTCGGCCAAGGGATGGTGTTCTGGTTCGGTGGGGAAAAGACCGAGGGCCAGGCTCGGCATCTGCCGCGGCCGGCAGCCCAGGTTAGCGACCTGATCGCCGTCGAGCAGTTACGGCGACGCGTGAACGACTCGATCGGCTAGGAGTTTCGATGCACACGGATGGCGTTGGCGGTCCCACTTTAGCAGCGTATTGCGAAGATGTGGCTAAGCGAGCCAAGCGGGCGTCGGCCCAACTCGGCACGCTTAAAGGCCAAGTCAAAAACGACTGGCTGAAACGCTCGGCGGCCGCCCTGCGCGCGGAAACGCCGAAGATCCTCGAAGCGAACGCCGCCGACTTGGCCGCCGCTCCCGGGTTCGGGCTGACCGACGCCGAGACCGACCGCTTGCGGCTTACGCCCGCGCGCATCGCTGGTATCGCCGACGCCTTGGTGGAGATCGCCAACTTGCCGGATCCGGTGGGAGAAGTGATCGAGTCTTCCGTGCGACCCAACGGGCTGGATGTGTCGCGAGTCCGCGTTCCCCTGGGCGTCGTCTTCTTCATCTACGAATCGCGTCCGAACGTGACGGCCGACGCGGCGGCGATTTGCGTTAAGAGCGGCAATGCGGTGATACTCCGAGGCGGTAAGGAAGCGGCCCATTCGAGCGCCGCGATTGTCGCCATCTTGCGGGAAACGGCCGTCGCCATGGGGATTCCCGCCGACGCTATCCAGTTGGTGAACACCCCGGACCGCGACGCCGTCGGACACTTCCTCAAACTTCATCGCTGGATCGACGTCGCGATTCCCCGCGGCGGCGAATCGCTGATCCGCCGAGTGGCTGCCGAAGCGACAATGCCTGTCATTAAACATTTCGACGGCAACTGCCATGTGTTCGTCGACCAGTCGGCCGATTTGGAAGCGGCGGTGCGGATCACCATCAACGCCAAGTGCCAGCGTTTCGGTGTCTGCAATGCGGCCGAGTCGCTACTGGTGCATCGCGCGATCGCCGCCGAATTCCTGCCCAGCGTGGCCGCCGCGCTGGCGGCCAATCAGCCGCCCGTCGAAGTGCGTGGCGACGAAGCCACCCGCACGCTTGTTCCAGCGGCCGTCGCCGCTACCGAGGACGATTATTTCAAGGAGTATCTCGGGCCGGTGATCGCGGTCAAGGTCGTCGATGGGCTCGATGAAGCGATCGACCATATCAATCATTACGGCTCGCATCACACCGACGCCATCGTCACCCGCTGCCTAATTTCCGCTCGACAATTCACGGCCCGCGTCGACAGCGCGGCGGTCATGGTGAACGCCAGCACGCGGTTCAACGATGGCGGCGAGCTGGGCCTTGGCGCGGAAATTGGAATCAGCACCGACAAATTCCACGCTCGCGGCCCCTGTGGCCTGCGGGAACTGACCAGCTACAAGTTCGTTGTGATCGGCGACGGACACGTGCGCTAGCGCTGTGTCGACTGGGATCCAATTCAGGGAGGTGGTCATGCCGTCGCAGCATGAATTGAACGAGGCGGAGCTGCGGACGCTCTTTCCCGACTCGCCGACGCCGTCCGCCTTGCCCACGCCAACGCCAACACTCGCCGAGTCGCCGCCGCCGAGCGATGTTCGATCGGAAAGTCTGACAGGGTTCGGCAAGTCGCCGAGGCCAGATCTTCCATCGCCGCGGTTGAACGGCTCGTCATGTTTTCCCGCTACCCCCGGCACCTTGGCGTCGCGGCGACTTCCCTCCGAACTAAGGGCCGTCTGCGAGTCCCTGACGACGCGTTTCTCGCTCGCGCTGCGATTGACCGCCGATGAGCGGATGATGCTCGAACGCACCGACGGCGAATGGCTGAGCGGAGGCGAACTCCTATGGTCGCTGGGAGCGGACGAGACGATTGCCGTAATCGATCCCCAAATTGATCCCCAAATTGATCCACTGCCCACTCCGCATTCGTCCCCGGTGGCGCGGAATCCGCTGTCGCTGAAAATCGTGCTCCATAACCGTTTGTTGCGGGCGATCCTCGACAAGTTCTTGGGAGGCGCCGAGGATTCAACGAAATCGTCAACCAAAAACTCGGCCCGAACTCGGGACCCCATCCCCCACATCGATCGTCCACTGACGGAGATAGAACGTCGACTCGCTCGAAAGGCGTTGACGCCGTTCGCCGCCGTGTGGATTGGCTTGGCTCCCAACACGGACGCGACAGTTAGCGGGCACGACGAACACACCAGCGATTTCAGCCGCATGAATCCTCCCGTGGTGCTGGAGTCGGCGGGCCAGTTGCCCCGCGAAATAGACCAGCATTGGTTCGCCATGTTCTGCTACCGAGTGGAAATTGGAGCCGTGGCGGGACGTATCCGCTGCGTAGCGCCTGCGGAATGGGTCCAAGCGCTGGACGCCGCGATTTCGAATCGAGTCTCCACACGCCACGATTCGTTGGGGCGCGAGCTCATGCGACTCGATCCGGCAGCACGTGATCCAGCAGTACTCGATTCGCGTGAGCCCGATCCAAAAGCGTTTGATTCAGCGACGCAGGCCGCACTGCTGCGTCGAGCGGCTTTGTTCGCGTCGAGCGTTGCGGAGTCGGCGCGGGCCTTCGGTGTGGCGGCGTCGGGAGCCGCCAACGATGCGGGGATCGGCACACGGGTGGCAAGGAGCGGTGATCGAGCCAGCGAGAGCTGGACGATCGAGTTGGCTGAGCAGGCGTTGCCAGCGGCCGCGTTAGAGGATTTACGCGTTGGCGATGTGCTGCGTTCCGACCATCCGCTGGACTATCCGTTGCTGGCGCGCGCCGAATCAGGCGGCGGCGTTGTCCCTGTCCGCGTGGGAATGATCGATGGCAAATGTGTCGCTCGCCGCGTCGAGAACTGACGGGCGTCGGATTGTGGCCGAGAACGGAAGCGACGGACTGGAAGTCCGTCGTACAAGATGCGGGAAGAGACGGACTAGAAGTCCGTCGTACAAGATGCGGGAAGAGACGGACTAGAAGTCCGTCG
>JBJTOW010000553.1:0-12213 GCA_046074805.1 Planctomycetota bacterium
CGCCTGGGTCCGATCAACGACCAAGCTACGCTCACCACTGTCAATCGCAATATATATATATATACGTTCACGCTCTGCGCACGCGAGCTCATGTGACAGCCGCTCGCACTGCGCACAGAATCACACATGTACGATTGATAGAACCAGGCCGCACAGGGGCTCGCTCTTCCAGCGTGCGCGTTACGTTTCCAAGAAATGTAAAAAGCGCCGGCCAAGCACGCTAAGATTCGGCAGGGCTCGCTGAACGCGCCATGGTAGAAAGCGGTTATCCCCGACGACAACATTTCCGTCGTGTGCGTGATGTTCGCCGAAAAACCGCTCGTGCCATGCAAGTTGAACCGCGGCCGATCCAGGGTCAAAGCACGGTTGAAAATCCGCAAACGGACATCGCGGGCGATACTTTGCGAGACATACGCCACCATCATTTGGCTGCTGACCGCCAAAAACTGCTTCACCGCTGTTGAACAGGCAATCAGGATGACAATCATCACGACCGTTTGAAACGGAGAAGCGGGCAGGTAGCGGTCGAGCCAAGGCCCGAGCCGCACCGACGACGCATAGGCCTGCTCGGCCCGCCACAACCGGGCCCGCACCACCTCGATTTCCAACGCCAGCCGTTTCTCCTGGCCGGCCTCCGGTTCAGGTGAGCCGGCCGGGGTAGCCGTCGACTTGGTCGTGGAAAGCGTTTCGAACTCGGCTCGCAAGGCGGCGATTTCACGTTCCGACGACTGTTGCCGTTGGCGATTCCACTGCGGAATCGACTGACCGTGCAGAGTGGTTTCGATAATCGGGAACAGGGCCGCGATGTTCGTGCCCCAGAGCGACGCGGCAGCGAGCGAGAACAGGAAAGCCGTAATCAACGTCGGCCAGTAACGCCAAGCTTCGCGGAGGGCTCGTAGAAAATGATCCATGAAACGGGCCCAGCCTCCATGCTCAGCGCGATTCTTCGAACGTCGCCCCGAACCACCTTTCGGGCGTGGCGGAAGTTTAATCGCCGCAGCCGCAAAATTACAAGCGAGAAAAGGCGGAATCGCCCCACCCATGAACCGGTGGAACAACTCCTTAAGGACCGTTTTTCATGTCAACATAAGGCGTTTATGCGGTTTGTAGCGGCAAAACTGGAAAAGACTCGCTCCGATTCCATCTTCGCGGCCCATGTCGGAGAATCGACCAGCGACCCGGCTTCAGTTAGACTGACGTCCCTGTTTGGTGGGTGAGTTACCCATCGATTGCCACAGTCATCGAAGCAAAAGCGAATTTTTCCATGGCAGATGATGTAACGGAAGTTTCCGAGGGCAAACAGGCGGCACCGGCGGCCCAGCAAGTGCAAATCGAGATCAGCGACGCCAACGTCTCGGCTTGCTACGCGAATTTCTGCCGCGTCACCGGTTCGCCGGAAGAACTGATTGTCGACTTCGGCTTGAATCCGCAACCGATGGGCATTCCCAAGGATCCGATCCAAGTGAAGCAGCGGATCATCGTGAACTACTTCACCGCGAAGCGTTTGTTGGCCGCGTTGTCGATGTCCGTGCAGCGGCACGAAGCGGTGTTCGGCGTGCTCGAAACCGACGTCCAGAAGCGCGTCAAAATGCCGACTCGATAGTTTCCCACTACGACCAGCTCGAACGAGGCGACGCACGCATAGGCGGCGTCGCTCTGTATCAACCGCGGAGTTGGACGACTCCTCGATCCGGGCGCTCGAGACGTCGTGACACGTCTCATCTCTAGGCGTTTGGATCGCCGCAGCGGCTCGTTTCTTCGCACTGGGTGACTTCGAACCCCAGTTCCTCAATCATCTTATAGTCGGCGGCGGGCGCTTGGCCCCGCGTCGTAAGGTAGTCGCCTACGAACAGGGAATTGGCGGCGTAAAGACCGAGGCTCTGCAAGCTACCGAGGTGGATTTCGCGTCCGCCCGCGATGCGGATTTCGCTGGCCGGGTTCGCGAATCGATACAGCGCCAACGCTTTGAGGCAGTACCGCGGAGTCAGGTGACGGGAACCGGCGAGCGGCGTTCCATCGATCGGATTGAGGAAGTTCAGTGGAATCGACTCGACACGCAAATCCCGTAACGCGAACGCCATGCGGACGACATCAAGGTCAGTTTCTCCCATTCCGATGATGCCACCCGAGCAGATCTTCAGGCCAGCGTCCCGGACTGCTCGGAGCGTATCGAGTCGATCTTGGTACGAGTGGGTCGAGCAAATCTCCCCGTAGTACGATTCGCTCGTGTTGAGGTTGTGATTCACGGTGTCGACGCCGCACGCTTTGAGCCGCGCGGCTTGGTCGGGCGTGAGCAAGCCGAGGCACGCGCATACGTCCATCTGATATTGGGACTTGATCAGCGGCACTAACTGCTCCACCGCCTGCATTTCCCGTTCGTTCGGCCCCCGAGCGGAAATCACCATGCAGTACGTGCGGGCCTGCTGTTCCGCGGCGATTCGCGCCCCTTCCAGAATCTTGTCGCGACTGAGGAAGTTGTACCGGGGAATCTCGGCGGTCGAGATTTTCGACTGCGAGCAATACGAACAGTCTTCCGGGCACAGACCGCTCTTGGCATTCATCAAAAAGTACAACTGCACGGTCTTGCCCCAGTATCGCCGCCGTATGCGAAAAGCGGCGGATAGCAGATCGAGCAACTGATCGTCGGGACAACGCAGCGCCGCCAATCCTTCGTCTTCCGTCAAAGCGTGACCGCGCAAAACCCTGTCAGCCAAAGCGTGCCAGTCGGGCATCATTGTCGACTGGATGGCGGGCGGGCTAGCGGGCGGAGTAGCGGGCTGACTGGCGGGAAAATTCGCGGGAGCGCCCTGGGCGGTCGACGTGGGCGGAATTTCCTGGGCGGAGGCGGGATTCATGCGGGCGTTCCAGCGGAGAAGCAAGAAACAGGGACCAACGGAAGGTGGCTTGTCGGGCAAGGCCAGCGGGGCGATGATGCGGCTTGATTCCGCCCGCCGACTGTCGGTGGATGATACCAATTCTCCCTTGTTTGCGTCGATGGCTCGTATGGTCACGCCTCATCTGGTTCGCGTTGGCGTTTTAGGTCAGGTCGGCCGCTTCATGCCTGTTTCGCTTGGGGTTTTCCCCAGAGGAACTCGCGTGATCTGCCGCACGGCGCGTGGTTTGGAATTGGGTGAGGTCTTGGCGGTCGAGTCGCGCGCGGACAAAACCGGCAGCGGGGCTTCCGGAAGCGAGGCGTTCGCGGGCGTATCGTCCGATGGGGAACTGCTGCGACGCATGACCGTCGCGGACGAGTTGCTCGCGGCGCGGCTCAGTCAACGCAAGGACGAGGCGTTCACAGCCTGTCAAACTTTGTTATGGGAGCGTCGGATCGCCGCGACATTGGTGGATGTCGAACATTTGTTTGATGGCCAATCCGTGTACTTCTACTTTCTCGGAACGCCTCCGGCCGACTGCGAGCCGGTGACCGCAGAGCTCGCCCGCGCCTACGGCTCGGCCGCGCGATTTGAGCAGTTCGCCGAGTCGCTGGAACTGGGGTGTGGCCCGAGTTGCGGGACGGAAGACGGAGCTGGGTGCGGGAGTTCCGGAGGCTGCTCGACCTGTTCACTCTTGTCGGCTTGCGCCAAGCATTGACCGCCCATGAAGCATTGACCACCCATGACGCATGGACCGCCCATGAACGCCGCCGCGTCAGGCGCGGCGGTTGAGGAGTAAGGCGATGATGGAATTGCGGACGATTCGCGACGCGGGGCGGGCGATTCGAGCGGGCCGACTGTCGATCCGCGAGCTTGTCGATGGTTGTCTCGAGCGAATTGAGCTGCGGGAAACGCAACTTCGCGCCTGGGTGCGATTCGACGCGGAGGCGGCACGGTCCGCAGCGGATCGGCTGGACGGCGAGCTACAACGCGGCCTTGATCGCGGCCCGCTGCACGGCATGCCGCTTGGTATCAAGGATCTCGTGGATGTCGCCGGGTGGCCAACGGAAGCGGGATCGCCCTTGCGGCGGGGCCGGATCGCAGCCGCCGACTCGCCGTTGGTGTCGCGTTTGCGGGCGGGCGGCGCGATTCTCCTGGGAAAAACGGTAACCACCGAGTTCGCCTGTTTCGATCCCTCGCCCACGCGAAATCCCCTTAATGCCAACCGCACGCCGGGCGGGTCCAGCAGCGGAAGCGCGGCGGCGGTCGCCGCCGGAATGTGCCTAGCCGCCATCGGGTCGCAAACGGGCGGTTCGATCTTGCGGCCCGCGAGTTTTTGCGGGGTGGCGGGCTTTAAGCCGACGCATGGTCGAGTGTCGCTGTCGGGCGTGGTGCCGATCAGCGGCCATCTCGATCATGCGGGCCCCATCGCGCGTTGCGTCGCCGACTTGGAGGCGCTCTTCGGAGTGTTGGACGAAAGACGCGGCGAGCAAGACGGACCGATGGCGGGCAGGATGGTGGACGAACCGCGAGCGGTCGGGCCAGACCGTGCCTTCCCGACAACGCGCCGCTGGGCGGCGTTCCGGGATTATTCGCGAGCGGAAGCCGCAGCCGATGTGAACGAGGCGTTCGCGGAGATGCTGCGCCGCATGCGGACATGGGGGGCGACTATCGAAGAGTGTCCTCTGCCTACGGAATTCGCGACCGTCCATCGCGACCATCGGGTGTTGATGGCGCATGACGCGGGGCAGGTCCACAAGGAAGAGTATACGAAGCGGCCGGAATCATTTGGGCCGCATGTGGCGTCGTTGATTCGCGAAGGATTGGAGATCGCGGCGACGGAGCCCGCGCGGGGCCAGTACGCGACGGCGCTGCGGCGTCAGCGGGAATTCCGCGACGCCATGCGGCGAATGCTCGGTCAAAACACGATCGCGCTCATGCCGTCGACGGTTACGGTCGCTCCTGGCTTGGAAACCACCGGCGACCCGAGATTCAATTCTCCGTGGAGCTTCGCTGGAATTCCGGCCGTGACAATTCCGTGTGGAACCGGCGAGTTCGGATTGCCGTGCGGTTTGCAACTGCTTGGCAATGTCGACTCGGACTACTCCTTGCTGCGGTCCGCCGCGTGGTGCGAACGGCAGTTGGAAGTGGCGTCGTCGACTTAGTTGCTCACGGCCGTTTCTCGCCGTCTTGTGTCACCGTCCTGCGTCACCGCCGTTTCTCACCGTGCGGGGAACTCCACGCTCAGTTGTCCATCGTTGTTGGTTTTGGATTCCAAGCCTGTTAGCACTCGTTGACGGTCGGTGCCCGGTTCGCCGACCACGACGCGGAAGCGGCCCGTTTTCGGCGTGCGGGGCTGGTAGGTATCGCCAGCGATCCGCAGGGTATGAACGGTTTCGTTGGTTGACTCGTCGATCACCTGGAACACAGGCTCAGCGAGCCCACTCACCTTGATCGTGGGAAGCGCGGGGGCGCCGTCTCGCGCATGGTTGTCCGCCTGGGCGACGGTGATGGGCCAGCCGGGATACTGGCGAGCGTCGGGGCGAGCCGGATCGACGTGCCGAGGCCAGCATTCAAAGGTGATCTCTCGGCTTTTCCGCTGGAAGCGAACGATGCCGTAGCCCGGCGCGCGATCATGGAGCGCCGACGGTTCGTGGCCGCTCGCCACCGGATTCGCGACCGCGTGCACGGTCACGCGATTGCCAAAGCCGTCGCGATATTGGCCGGTGTACCGCAGGGCGTCCGGGCGACGCTGCTGTCCCGGTTCGGGCGGAAACCAGCGACGCGGAAACGTATTGCCGATCGCGGGCACGCAGAAGGCGAAGCCGGCATCGTCATGTTCGTCGATTCCGTATCGCGTTAAGCTCGCCAAATGCTGGTCGCCAGCGATATGGACGGCGAAACCGCGGCGGATCTCCCTGAGGGCGGTAGCTCGGCCGGTTTGGGGCCAGCCGTTCGAGTCGGCGTCGGCGACCAGTCGATCGTCCGCCGGATACTCGTCCGGCTTGAGAATTCGCAAGCGAGGCACGGCGGCGTCGCTGGCCGCGTCGCGTGGCAGCGTGGCGACATTGGCGAAGATTGTTTGCGACAGCACGGCCTTCATCCACACCCCGCGGGACCAGTCACCGGCCCAATCCTTGAGAAAGGACGTCTGCCGCGGGCCGAGCAGTTCCGCGCCGGCGACATCGGCTTGACGGGCCGGATCGAAGTTCGGGTTGCGGAACCAGCCGTTGACGCACTGGCCCTCGGGCACCATCACGCTGGGTGACGATTTGAATTTGCGATCCTCAAGCAGAGCGAAGCTGACGCCGGCGTAGTCGAGCCGCGTGAAGTACACGCCGATACCTTGGTCGACGGGCCGTGGGTCGACGGGGTCTGGCAGATGGCTGGTTTGAGTGCGCTGGACCATGTTCACAAACGCTGGTGGCATGACGTAACCGCCATCGTCGGCCGTCTTGGCCGCGCGGCCGCCGGCCCCCCATAGATTTCCATGGTAGACATCGTGGTCATCCGTCAAGCAGACACACGGAGTGTCCCGGGTCAGCGGTCCGAACGCCCAACACCAGCGAAACCATTTGTCGAGGTAATCGAGTTGGGCCTTTTCCGCTGGCTGCCGCTGCACTCCCGTAATGTCGCCTTCGTAGATTTGATCGCCCGCGAAGAACAGCAGATCGGGGTTGTGATGGCGGATCGACTTGACGATGTCGTTGTGCGGGAACCAAACGCCTTGATGATTCCAACGAAGACCGCCCGTGTAATTCTTGGTGCAAGAGAACGCGGCGAGCACCAACGAGTCGCGGTCGGTGGGCGTTTTTCGGATACGGCCCTCGTAAGTGGCGGGGGGCGCACCGCCAGCCCCTAGCATTTCGTACACGATCCGGAATTGCCGTTCGCGGCTTTCATCCCATTTCTCGACCCGAAATGACATCGTGAAGCTTGGCTCGGCCAATTCGCCACGGGCGGCCAATTGCCATGGCTGTGTTTCGTTGTCGCGGACCTCGAGACGGGCGAAACGCGAGTCTTTCGCGCCGAGCGGCGGGAACTGAGCGGTCAACTTGAGAACGCCGCCGCTGACCGTATAGAGCACGCCGAGCACTGGACCGTGGGCGCGGTCCGCGTGGAGTTCCACCTTTCGCCCCGAAAGCTTCCAGTCCCGGAACCAGTAGCCGGCGGTAGCGCCAGGAGGCCCTAGATGCGAGACCAACGCGACCGATCCGTCCAAATCCCGCGCGGGCACGTTGCGCAGCTCCGCGCTGCTGATTACTTTCCCCGATCCGTGGAGCAACGCGGTGGCGGTCACCGTGTAGCCTTCCCCTGCCGGTGTCGCTTCCACCCGCAACTCGACGTCGTCAAGTTCTTGATCGCCCACTAAACCGCCACCGGAACGAGTGGCTGGCGCCAGCAAGGTGAGGTCCGCCGGACGAAGCGGACCAACCGCTTGCACTCCGGAGTTGTCGGCGTTTCGTCCGTTGTTATCGCGGAAGATCACCTTGCCCGTTCCGTCCACGGCGACAAGGATTCCGCCATCTTCGGCCGATCGATGGTGGGCGAGAGCCGCGATTCGGTAGTCGATGCGCGCCCCGCCCGCGCCGAGCAGAAAACCGGTCCAGGTTTCCGGCGAACGCTTGGCCCCGCGTTGCACCGATCCCGTGCGGACACTCATCACAAGCTCACCCGGGTTCTCGCCGAGCGAGGCGTCGAGCAATTGCAGAGTGCGCATCGGACGCTGCGGCGCCGCTTCGACACACTCGACGCGGCCATCCATCAGCCGCCAATCCTGCAGCCTATTGGCCCAAAACGATGGTCCAACCCAGACGCGGTCGCCGTCGGCCGGCCACCGAGCTTCAAAGTCAGCCGCCCACAGAGGGTTGGCGGCCAACGGAAAATTGGGAGTGAACAGCAGCCCGGCCAGAGCCGCCATGGCGGCGAGTCCCGCCATCACTGACCAGCGGGTGTTCGTCGTCGGTCGGTGGACGGCGCCAGCGGCTCGGCCGCCGCGCGGATGCGACAAGGTCACGATCATTGGCTTTTCCCCTTCGGGATTCCTTGTTTGGGGCCGCCGGGCCAGCTTCCTGCTGGTCGCTACGGGACCGTCGGCATAGATGGGTGAGTGGCCGTTACGCCGCTTTAGACGATGCTTTCATCGTCGAGCGACTGGAGGAGTTTCCAAATGCACAGCTTGTTGAGGCTCGTCTTGCGGGAATGCGCCTCGGTGCGGAGCGATTCGTGCAACGACTTGGGGATCCGCACCGTGATCATCCGCGTCGCCACCCGTTCCGCCGCGTCTCCGGCTTGATCGCGCAACTGGCTAATGAACTGCCGGATCGCCCTGAATTCCAACGTCTGCTCGAACTGCTCCATCTCTTCCGTGGTGGAAAAGTACTCGCGGGCCATCCCGGTCGGTCCGAACACTTCGCGAAAGAAGGTGATCCAGTCCGACTTGCTAACCACCAGCGCCTCGGCCCGTTCATAGACCTGGCGAGCCCGCGTGGCGAACGGCGCCGCTTCCGTCGCTCCCTCCGCCACTCCTGGCTCGACGCGATTCCCGCCGTCGTTCCGCTGCGTCCTCCGCATCCCATGTCTCCTTGCGTGCGTCGCCAAGCCTTCCACCCGTTTCCTGAACGCCGCAATCATGGCTGCGATGTCAAGCTCAGCGCCGACTTGCTTGCAATGCAAGCACTTGCAGCGATCAACCGCTCGTGCCAATTACCTAGGCAGGCATGCGCGGTTTTTGAGCATCGTGGGCCTGCTCGATTCTTAGGCAGCCGATTTTGTCGCATTTACCAACTGTCCACGTCCAGTTGGGGACGGATAGCCGAATTTTTGGCCGGAAAATTCGGGAAAATTGGCAAGGCGGGCTTCGTCGAAGCGTGGCTTTGGGCGACCGAAGCGCTCGCGACGGACTGGGAAGTCCGTCGCACAAGCAAACAAAAGCGCGACTTCAAAACGACCGGCTGGCGAGTTCGCCTCCCCCAAGGCCGCCGTCACGGCTGTACGTCACGGCTGTAGGCGGCGCCAAAACAGATGCGGAGGTTGCTCGCGGATTTGATACCGCCGGAGATAATCGGCGAGCTTGGGATCGGCGGCGTAGGGATCGTCCACCGCTTGGTCCGAGCGGGCTGGCCCACGACTGTTCCCCGCCGCCGGCCTCTCCAGGGCGCTGGCGTACGGGTAAGAGTCCATTTCCCGATACGGCAATGGCTCGACCGTTTGACCGTACACCGTATGGATGTCCGCGTCTTTGTCCCAACCGACGTTGTGCATCAGAAAATCGCGGCGCCAACCGTTGGGGATCGGCGGACCGGCGTCGAAGACCAACGCCATCTCGTCCCCTGCCCCCATCACCACCATTCGGTCATCCCAGGTTTCCAGCAGTTCGCGAACATCGCCGTAGCGTGTGAAGCGGCCGCGCATCGGAGCCCACTTGGGCGCGGGATCCGATCGGCCATAGTCGTAGCGGTCCGGAGAAGCTGGCGACCGCCGCGGAATCGCCTGCGAAAAGCCACGATAACGCAGCTCGGCGGAAACCAGTCCGAGACGCGTTTCACGCACCTCGGCCGGCCCTTCATCCACCGTGAAAAACGCCTCGTCCCAACGCAATTCGGCGGTCGTCATGATTCGCAACCGGCCGTCACCCGCCGTCAGCACACCGGTGAGATCGATGGCGATCGTTTTGGTTTTCCCGCCAGGAAAACCGGTGAACCCAATCGCTTCCCGCCAACCATCGGCACCATCGGGAACCCATAGCGATGGTGGTCGCGGACCATCGAGCACCGGATTCTGGGACAACCCGACGTTAAGCGACGTATCGGTTGGGTAGATCCAACCCGTCAAAAACAATGTGAGCGAACGCGGGTTACCCAAGGGGCCGAGGTCGAGTTCCAAAAAGTGCGGCTCGGCGAGCCCCTGCCGCAAAGTGCGATCGTAACACTGCGCGTAACGCTCATCCCGTTTCGACACCAGTTCGAGCACGTCCCGGCCAGTTTGATCACGCGCGGCGATCGGTGTCCGGGGCCGACGGGCGGTGTGGATTTTCCGCGCCGCCAGCGTCGGCGGCCCTACCTTCTCGTTCGAATACACCGCGACTTCCGCTGGATGGTCGATGGCGATCAACTCCACTTGGTCGAAATAGCCGGCTTCCCACAGTTCCTCGGTGACCCGCAACTCGTATCGATCGTCCTTGGGCCGCAGCGTCTCGCCGTCAATCTTAAGAAACTCCCAGGGGCGATCCCGCAAAATCACCCCGTCCGCGATCTGCAGCCCCAACGGCGCCGCCCACAATAGGTCGGTGTAAAAATCGAACCGCTCGCCGTTCCAAACATACAAATACGGACACGATCCCTTGAGCGCCTGCGATTCCCGGACAACTTGATTCGCCGCTGGCGCGATCACCGACTGCGGCACGCCATTGGTGAACAGGACCCGGACAATCTCGACGGGCGGCGCTGTCGGCCCATTCGCCGCCGAAACCGGCGGGCCGGGCACCACCGGCGCGGACTCGCCCGGTTGGGATTTCCCAACCGTGTCCAAAGCGGGCTTCGATACGGGCCCGAGGCCAAAATGGCTTACGGGGCGCGTGACAAGGCTGGCTTGGTACCGGCCGCCACTCTTGATTTCCACCCAGCTGCCGATCGCGAAATGGTTGACGCGTCCACTGATCGACTCATCGAGCCCGCGGACAACGACGTCGATCCACGGGTTTTGGTTGCCACCCTGGTTTTCGAGCATGAACAGTCCGTCGGCGGAGGCGACCGCGAGGTCCTCGTCGCCATCGCCATCCAGATCAGCCGGTTCGCATGCCAACACATCGCGAGGCGATTGGTCGCCGAACAAGGTCGTCTCGGTCGCGGAGAATTGGCCTTCGGGGCCGCCGCGATACAAACGCAATTGATCGCCCCAGGCTACCGCGTCGACGAACGCGTCGTTGTCGAAGTCGAGCGTCATAGCGCCGCGACACGGCGTATCCGTGACCGTTTGCGAACGCTTGGCTTGAATGGCGCCGGGCACGGGCGTGGCGGTCAGCAGCGTTTTCAAGCCATTCGGACCGGAGGCCAGCAGATCCCACGAAACGTTCCCGTCGCCTTCAAAAACCGCCAACGAAGCGGCGCCGCGAAGCGCCTCGAACGGCTTATCCAGCGGCCGCCATCGAAACTCGATGTGCCGTAGGTTTTCCAGGAAGCCAACCGCTTTTCCACTCGCGTCGGCGACCAGAATGTCGGCGTCGATATCGCGATCCCAATCCACCGCTTGCAAACCGGCCATCGCGACATCGGGCGGCGGCAAGTTCGACGACGCGGAAACGTCGTCGAACGTGAGATTGCCTCGATTGATCCACAGACCGATGCCGCTTGCGGCCGCTAAGGCCAGATCAAGATCGCCGTCGTGATCGAAGTCGGCGAGTGTCGCCGCGGTCACTTCACGCGCGGCGGCCAGCGACTCGGCCTGCTCCACGACCTCCAAGCGTCTCTCGCCGTTCGCCGGATCAAGACGGTTTCGATAGACCCGCAGGCCGGCTGGGCCGTACAGCACCAGATCGGCGTCCGCCTGGAAAAACAACTCGAAATCCCTCGGCGGCGGGCGATCTGCCCCTTTGTCATCGCGGTCCAAATCTGCCGCCAACAAGCGGTGGAAACCAGGTTCGATGGGGAATGAGAAGGCCGACTTCCAAGTTGTTGGCGAGTTTTCGATCGGTGCCGCTTGGGAAAACACCGTTAACCGTCCTTCGTTCAACCACACGATATCCAGACGCCCATCGAGATCGAAGTCGACCACGCGCAGATCCCCGACCCGATTCATGGCCCCAGCGGCGGCGAGGCGGCGAGTGCCGAATTGGATCGGAATGTTGGGCGTGGCGGTCAGCGTAGGCGGGTCGCAACGAGCTTCACGGAATTCTTGCAACACCAGTTCCAACGGATTGGGAAGAATGCGGCGGTAGTCGCTTTGGGCAACGTCCTCGGCGCGGACAAACCCCAGCCTTCGAACAATACCGGCCGCCTGTGGCCATTGACCCTGAGCCGCCAGTTCCACGGCTTGATTCACGAACGGCTCGACATCGATTCGCGTCCGGCGTTTGAGACCTGGAAGCAGTGGGCGGAGCGTCTTGAGAAAGTGGTGAACCGCAGCCGCGAAACCGGCGTCGCGGGACTCGGCGGCGACTTCCAGCCAATCCAGGGCAATGAAGAGATTCGAGGGATCGATACGGTAGGCTTCGGCCAACGCGTTGCGTCCCGCGGCCACTTCGGCCTCCAAGGCGGAAAGCTTACTGGCCTGAAACTGTTCGTAGCGGGGAACGGCTTGATCCGGCGCAAGCCGCGCGGCTTCGGCGAACGCCCGCAGCGCG
>JBJTOW010000554.1:0-5864 GCA_046074805.1 Planctomycetota bacterium
ATGCGGATCCCGGTCTACAACAAAAAGTGGCACAACGAACTGCCCCAAGGCCAACGCTACCACTGGGGCAACCACTTCCGCATGGACATCTTCTAATCCCAGGCGGAGAACGCGTCCGCTTGGCTAGGCGGTGAACCGCCGCGCGAAGTCGAACAGGATTTCGCCGGCGGAATGCAATTGAGCGATCTCGACCCACTCGTCCTTCGTGTGCGCCTGGTCGATCGAGCCGGGGCCAAACACAACGGTCGGCGCTCCGGCGGCCGCATAGGCCGGCGCATTGGTGCCGTAAGGCACGCCTTGCGGTAATCCGCCGCCGTACGGTTTCGCGACCGCCCCAAGTCGCTCCGCGAGCTGCCCGTTGGCGTCATCCGACAATCCACCGCCCGCGATAAACGGATCTTCGTGGACAATCGGAGTTCCCGGTGGCGTGTTCTCGGCGACGTACGCGATCACCTTGGCCCGCGCTTCGTGTGGATTTTCGCCCGGCACCACGCGGCGGTCGATCTCGATGTAACAGTCATCCGGAACCGTATTGACGCTAATCCCGCCCGAAACCACGCCGACGCTAAGCGTTGGGTGGCCCACAAGTCGATGCCGCGTCAACGCGGGAGCCTCATCGCGGGCGTAGATTTCCAGAGCCTTCAACACCCTGGCCATGTGATATATCGCGTTGTCGCCCAGTTCGGGCCGCGAGCTGTGGGCCGCCCGACCCGAGGTCCGGCAGCGCCAGCGTACCGTTCCCTTGTGGGCCACCACGACGTTCAGCAGCGTCGGTTCGGCCACGATGACCGCGTCCGGCCTTCGCGGAATGACGGCACCCGACACCGGCTGTTGCCATAGCTGAGCCAGTTCGCGAGCCCCATAGAAACCGTGCTCTTCGTTGACTGAGCACGCCATGAGCACTGTCGGCCGATTCGCCGGCCGCTCTTCCGCCAGTTTCGCGAACGCCCACAGCATGCTCGCCATGCCGCCCTTGATGTCGCACGATCCTCGCCCATAAAGCTTGCCGTCGGTGATGGTCGGAGTGAACGGCGGAATGGTCATGCCGTCCACGGGTACCGTATCTTGGTGCGCTTCCAGCATCAGCAGCGGTCCACCACGCTCCGGAGACGTGTCGCCATCCAGCCGGGCCACGATGTTTTCCCGCTGAGGAGCAACCGCCTGCCGCGTCCACGGCACGCCCAGTTGCTGAAACAGTTCCTGCAGATACTCAGTCATGCGGTGTTCAAAGTAAATGTCGCCCGACACTGGACGGCCCATCGGGTTCACGCTGGGCAGCCGGACGAGATCGCTAAGCGTCGCAACAAGATCAATTCCCATGGATGCGATTTCCCGTTTTTTTCCCGTTTTTCCCGTTTTCGAATCGTGCGGTGACTGTCGGTCGGCACCACCGTGAGCGCCGCTTAGCGATCGTAGCGGAAAGTTGGCTCACGAGGAACCTTAACGATTGGCGAAAGGCATCTCGCCGAGCGCGAGAGGACAGGCGCAGTCAGGCCGGATTGACCGTCTTTCGAGCGACGGCTACCATGCGGCGGATGATAGCAGTTACGGAAGATTCGCCCGGTGGGCGTTTTTTTCCGCAGGACATTGTGAAGAGATTCACAATGTCCGGCCGAACTCGCGACGTTCCGACGGCGTCCATGGGTGGAAACTCCTGGGGGCTGAGACGTAGTGGGTGTTCTCAACCTGTTTCCAATTCGATCCTTACGTTGACTGGCGAACTATGGAAGGCTGGAGTTTCCTGCTGCCGATCCTGCTGTTTGTGTTGTGCGCCGGTCTGCTCGCCGTCGGACTATTGACGGTCGGGACGCTCGTGGGACCGAAGAAGCAGGGGGCCGTTAAGGAGATGCCGTACGAGAGCGGCATGGATCCAATCCATGACACGCGGCGACGGTTCGATGTGCGGTTCCACTTGGTGGCCGTGGCGTTTTTGCTTTTCGATGTGGAATTGCTTTTTCTTTATCCCTGGGCGGTGGCCAGTCGCAATCCAGACGGCCTTCAATATGTCGCCACGAGCGATCCGGCGGGATTCAATCGGCTGTTGGTGTTTGGCGAGGTGCTCGCCTTCATCACGCTGCTCGCCCTGGGACTGGTCTACGCGTGGCGGAAGGTGGTATTCCGATGGCGGTAGAGCTTCCGGAGAACGTGCTAATCACCAAGCTGGACGAGGTTGCTAGCTGGTGTCGCAAAAACAGTCTGTGGCCGATGCCGTTCGCGACCGCATGTTGCGGCATCGAGCTTATGGCCACGGGTGCGAGCCGGCATGATTTGGCCCGGTTCGGCGCCGAAGTCTTCCGCTTCAGCCCGCGGCAGTGCGATCTGATGATCGTAGCCGGCCGCGTCGTGATGAAGATGTTACCGGTTCTTCAGCGGATTTGGCTGCAAATGAATGAACCGAAGTGGTGCATCTCCATGGGGGCTTGCGCCTCGACGGGTGGCGTTTTCGACACCTACTCCGTCGTGCAAGGAATCGACCGGTTCGTCCCCGTGGACATGTATGTGCCGGGCTGTCCGCCGCGGCCAGAGCAATTGATCCAAGCGATCATTGACCTCCAGGACAAAATCCAGCGGGAGGGCACGATCATGGGCGATGAATTCCGGACCGCTGAGCGTCAAAGTCCCAAACGCGCATTGGTGGAACTGCCGGTGATTCGCGAGCCGTTGGTGGCACGCCGCCGCTAACTTTTCTTCCCGCCCCATCACAAGCTCCACCGATCGTTCCGCGGAGATCCCCCGAACATGCCGACCGTTCCGGAAATCATTAGCCAGCTTCAGGCCGCGTTTCCGTCCACGGCGATCACGGAGTTCCGTGGCGAACAACGGGCGGTGGTGAAAAAAGACGACTTGCTCGCGGCCCTGCGATGGCTCAAGGAGCGAAAAGGGTTTGATCTGTTGGTCGACGTGACTTGCGTCGACTATCTGAATTACCGCGGCGCGACCGATAGGTTCGGTTTGGTCTATCTCCTGACAAACGTCGCGGACAATCTCCGCTTGACTGTCCGTGTGATGCTGAACGAACCGGACTTGAGCGTCCCATCGGCAACACCGCTCTGGAGCGGTGCCGACTGGCTGGAACGAGAAGTGTGGGACATGTTCGGCATTCACTTCGAAGGGCATCCCGATCTGCGGCGGATTCTCATGCCCGATGAATTCACAGCCCATCCCCTACGGAAAGATTATCCGATGCAGGGGCGAGGCGAGCGGCACAACTTTCCCGTGTTGCGACGGGCCGAGTCCTGAGGATTACTATGCCAATCACTCCAGCCACGTTGCGAAACGCGAACAGTTCCGAGCAGGATTACCTGTGGACGTTGAACTTCGGTCCGCAGCATCCGGCTACGCACACGACCCTGCGAATTGTTTTGAAACTGGACGGCGAGCGCGTCGTGGACGCGATTCCCGACATCGGCTATTTGCACTCGGGGTTCGAGAAGATCGGCGAACACCTCGACTACAATCAGTACGTCACGGTGACCGATCGGATGAATTATATTTCGCCGATCGCCAATAACGTCGCTTGGCATCACGCCGTCGAAAAACTACTCGGCATCGAATTGACGCCGCGGTGCAAGTATATTCGCACGCTGATTTGTGAGCTCGCCCGGATTAGCGACCATTTGTTGTCGACCGGCGCCATGGGCTTGGACGTTGGTGCCTTTACGTTCTTCCTCTACGCGTTTTATCAACGCGAAAAGATTTACGACATCTTCGAAACCCTGTGTGGAGCTCGTTTCACCAACAGCTACACACGAGTCGGTGGTGTGATGCACGACATCACGCCGCTGGTGATCGAAAAAGTCCGGGCGTTCCTCAAAGAATTCCCCAAGACGATCGACGAGATGGAGAAATTGGTCAACCGGAATCGAATCTTCGTCGACCGCATGAAGGGCGTCGGGGTTCTAACCCGGGAAGAAGCGATCAACCGGAGCGCCACGGGGCCGGTCGCTCGGGCCAGTGGTGTGACACGTGATCTACGCAAAGACGAGCCCTACTTGGCGTACTCGGATCTGGACTTTCAGGTTTGCTGCGCCAAGGCGGGTGATTGTTTTGCCCGCTATTACGTTCGCATCGCCGAGATGCGGGAAAGCCTCAAGTTGGTCGCCCAGGCCGTGGAAAACATACCCGCCGGCCCAGTCAATGTCGGCGTGGACGAACGCGCTATCCTGCCCACGAAACAACAGGTTTACCAGACCATCGAAGGCACCATTACGCACTTCGAACTGGTGATGACGAACCGCGGATTCACGGTGCCCAACGACGAGTCGTACGGAGCGATCGAAGCGCCCAATGGCGAGCTCGGCTTCTACCTTGCCGGTGACGGCAGCGATGTGGCGTATCGAGCCCGCTGCCGACCGCCCTCCTACATCCACTTTTCAATGTTCCCGCAGCTGATACGCGGCCACACCCTTAGCGATGTCGTCGCGGTCCTCGGTAGCTTGAACATCATAGCCGCCGAGTTGGACCGATGACAAAGACGCGGAGACGTTGATGTCCGAGCCCTTGGCCAGCTAAGCCCCCCGTTGAAGCGGAACCTATAAAAGCTTAAAGCCAGACGAATCCTCAGCCAATCGAAGACTTTCCTTCGCCTGCCCGCCCGATAACGAGCCTTCCATGAATCCCGCCCCAGTCCGCAAACGCGTCCTGACCGACGAAATGGTCGCGAAGATCAAGGCGTACATCCCTCGGTATCCGTCGAAACAGGCGGTTACCTTGCCGGCGCTTCACATTGTCAACGACGCGTTGCGGCATGTGCCACTGGGAGCGATTGTGGAAATCGCGGAGATCCTTGAGCTCGCGCCGGCCCAGGTCCAGGATACGCTGAGCTTTTACGGCTTTTTCAAGCAGGATAAGCCACACGGCGAAGTTCGTGCCTGGGTGTGCCGTTCGATCAGTTGCCACTTGATGGGGGCCGATGCGTTGCTCGAGCGGATGTGCGACCGCTTGCACATCCATCCAGGCGACACGACTTCGGACGGCAAGTTGACCCTTGAATACGCCGAATGCCTGGGCGCGTGCGAACACGCCCCATGCATGCTCGCTGGCGAAACACTCCATACCAGTCTCACACCTGAGAAAGCAGACGCCTTCTTGGACAACCTATGAGCGGCGGTGTGGATGGGAGCGACAGACAGTTCTCCCATATTTCCCCATCACTTCGCCGCCCGCGCTGTCCAATTTGCCTTTCTTGAGGATTCCCACCGTGGCCGAATTTGAACCAATCCTGCTCGCCAATATCGCCAAGCCGGATAGCCATACGCTCCGAGTCTACGAAGCGGGGGGGGGTTATGCCGCGCTTCGCAAAGTCCTGGGTGGACAAACACCCAACGATGTGAAAGAGACGGTCAAGGCGAGCGGATTGCGGGGACGCGGCGGCGCCGGTTTTCCCACAGGCTTGAAGTGGACGTTCCTCCCCAAGGACCACCCAGGTCCAATCTACTTTTGCCTGAACGCCGACGAGAGCGAACCGGGTACGTTCAACAATCGTTACCTGATGGAACTCGATCCCCATCAAGTCATCGAGGGGATCATTCTGAGTTGCTTCGCAACGTCCGCAGCTACCGCTTACTTCTATATGCGGTACGAATACCCGCTCGCATGGAAACGCGTGCAGCAGGCGGTCGATGAGTGCTACGAGGCGGGATACCTAGGCAAGAACATTCTTGGTTCGGGTTATTCTCTCGACATTTTCCTGCATCGCGGAGCGGCCGCTTATATCTGCGGCGAAGAAACGGGGCTCATCGAGAGCATCGAAGGCCGTCGTGCGTGGCCACGAATCAGGCCGCCGTTTCCGGCAATCGAAGGGTTGTTGCGCAAGCCAACCGTCGTGAACACCGTGGAGACGGTCGCCTGCGTGTGGCATATCA
>JBJTOW010000555.1:0-10640 GCA_046074805.1 Planctomycetota bacterium
AAACCTATTGTTGCAGCGCGAACAGCAGCACATTGACGGCGATCTTGGCAGCGTCCGATGGGATATAGCCTTTGCAGTCTAGCGAGGCGTGGTTTTCCAGCGCGCATGAGAGATCGTAGGGCGAAAGCACCACGGCTATCCGCCCATCGATTCGAAGCACTTCCAGCAGCGGCGCGATCGATGCGCGGCGCGCTGTCAACGGATCGCCGGTGTCCCGAGCCTGAGGATCCCGAAGCGTGACGGTCGCGAGTTCGTATCCGCGAAACTCCGTGGTGAAAAGTGGATGGCTTGCGGGTAGCCGCTCCAAAGCCGCATCGGGAAAAATCGCCTTCATTTCCGCTCGGAACGCCGTGTTGAACGGTTCGCTTGCGCAGATAGCGTCCGCGAAGAGAAAACCGCCGCGACGGACATATTGGGCCAGCGCCGTCCGCTCGTCGACGGAAAAGCGGAAGGCCCGCCGTCCGTGCATGAACACCATCGGATAATCCGCGAGCCGTTCGTCGCCGGCCGCGATCAATTTCGAAGGGATTTCGACCGGCAGTTGCGTTTGCCGCGCGAACAGCGTCAGGAAGTTCGGCCAGGCGTTAACCGCTTCGTCGGCTCCACCGCCGTGGTTGAGCTTCGGGATGGCGAGCGCGCCGCGGCGGGGAGCCCGAGGCAGATCGGCGAGTGGCGTTAGGGGGCGATCGAGCTTGTCTTTCAGTTCGCGATTGGTGGCATAGGCGAGCACGTTTGTGCCGATCCGCATCGCCGCTTCCATCGAGGCGGCGACTGCGGCTGGATATCCAGTGTCCCGCTCGAATGGGTAAAGTTCCCACGCGCAAGAAAGCGGCTCGGGACAGTAGACGACGCTGGTGCGGCAACAAGTATCCAATCCATAGAGTGGCCGCAAATGGGCCGGGTCCACTCGCTCTTCCGCGAACCAGACCGGATGATCGGGCGGCAAGAGCCGTAGCTTGCTATCCGGAAACAATTCCTCCAGCAACCGGCGAAACGACCGATCGAAGGCGGCTCCATCGCAGCCATAGCCGTTGCACGCTTCGACGAACAGAAAACCGCCCTGTGAGACATAGCGTTTGAGCTGCTCGCGCTGCGCCGGTGTGAAAGAGATCGCCTCGCGTCCACTGAGGAACAGCACCGGCGACTGCGTTAGATCATCGGCCGACGCCGCGCGAATGTCGATCGTCTGCCAAGTCAGGTCGCGCTTCCAACGCTGCTCGACGCGTCGCGTCAATCGAGGCACACCCGTTGGATGGCTGTTCCAGTCGCCGCTGTCCGGATCGGCGCCAACCGCTCCACCGACTGGCGCTACCCCACCTGGCGCTCCCCCACCCGGCGCCGCGATTCCCGGATCGCCATGACGCAGCTGGCTGATCACTACCGGACGCCTGCCCTTGGACAAAAACAGCAGCGCGAACGCGGTGGCGACGATCGGATTCGCTTCGCTCAAACCGGCTCCGACCCAGCAACGCTGGATGCGGTCTTTGCGCGCGATTAACTCAGCCGCCCCTTCGCGATACCAATCGTGAGGTTGGATGGAGCGGCGGCCGTCGACGGTGCGTTGTCCGCTCAGATAACGGCGACCCGAGAGGCGCCCGACCCGCTCGATTCCATACAAGTAGTAGTACTGGTACGCGCGATTGACGGCGCCGGTGCCGAGCGTGCCGGCGGATGGATTGGCATCGACGCGAAAATGAAGGCCGAGCCACTGCATACCGCGTTCGATGCGTTCGGCGACACCGCTAGACACGTCGGCGCCGCAGCATTCGATCGACTCGCCGCGCACCGACGCCCGGCCTCCATCCAGTTGACCCGAGGCGATAATCAACGAAGAAACACCGGCGCAGGTCATGCTGCCCGATGGCGAATCGTCGATCGTGTAGCCCCAGGCGCCGTCTGCGCGCTGCGTCCGACTCCAGTAATCCACAGCCGAACGCCACACCTGCGGGTTGATCTTCACGCCCACCCGCTCGGCGTCAAACAGTCCCAAGAGCGCGAATTGCGCATTCGAATTGTCGCCGTTTCCTTGGCGACTCGAGTAGGCCCAGGCGCCCTGGTAGGGCCCCGACGCGATCTGTGTGCTTTCCAGCCAACGGGCGTTCTCCGCGATGCGGGCCTGATAGCGTTGGGGATCCGCCGCGCAAAACACCATGGTTTGTAGCGATGTCGCGTATGTCATTTTTGAGTTACCGATCGATTCGAGATACGCAAGCGCTGCGCGAATCGGCGGGCTTTGCGGCGACTCGCCAGCGCTCAGCAACGCGAGCGTGACCAACGAAGTTAAACCGCCCACTTGAGCCGGCGGATCGCTCCAACTGCCATCCACCTTGTTTTGGCGGGGAACCAGGTACGCGATCGCGTCGGCAATCGATTCGCGAACCGCTTCCGCCGAAAGCCCGCCTTCGGCCGCGCGGGTCCGCGATGTCGCGGCGACAGTCGCCATGCTCATGACGAGCGCCAGAACGCCAAGGCGATTAGCCACGCGCAACGGCGCAGAATAGGAAAGCCGCGTGAGCGTTTCGGAATGTGTCGCGCGAAACGGCTTGACGCTTGCCGATAACGGCAGTGGCGGCGACGCTTTCGCGGCAGGGAAATCGCATTGTTCGTGTCGCATGCTTAGAATTCCCTTCCGATGAGTTCCAGAGACGTTCCTGGTCCTGGAGCTGGAGCCGGACGAATTGGGACGAAGCGAATCAACGTAAAAAATAGCAGAGAGGACAGGGCATCACGTGTCGACGGGCAAGCCACGCAGCCTGGGCGATTTGCTCCAGGAATTCGTCCATTATCGGCAACTGATGCAGCTCGAACTGCAAAAGGTGATTGTCGGCCAGCAGGATGTGGTTGAACAGTTGTTCGCGGCGATTTTCACTCGAGGCCATTGCCTGTTGGAAGGCGTGCCGGGGCTGGCCAAGACCTTGATGGTCAGCACGCTGGCCCGGATCCTCGATGTCGGATTCAAACGCGTGCAATTCACCCCGGACCTTATGCCAGCCGACATCACGGGCACCAACGTGCTGGACGAGGACGAGCAAGGCAAGCGGCAGTTTCGATTCGTCGAAGGCCCCGTCTTCACCAATATCTTGCTGGCGGATGAAATCAACCGCACGCCTCCCAAAACCCAAGCTGCGTTGCTGCAGGCGATGCAGGAGCGGCAAGTGACGGTCGGCCGTCAGACGCTCGACCTGCCTGAGCCATTCTTTACGATCGCCACTCAAAATCCGATCGAACAGGAAGGCACCTATCCGCTTCCCGAAGCCCAGCTCGACCGCTTCATGTTCAACATCAAAGTAGGCTATCCGACGGCGGAAGAAGAGGAGCGGATTTTGGCATCGACAACGCGGAACGAGCGCATCGAGGTGCAAAAAATCCTCTCGGCCCGCGCGATCCTGAATCTGCAAAAGCTGGTCGGGTCGGTCGCGGTCAGCGAGTACATCGTGAAGTACGTCGCGCGGTTGGTTCGAGCGACGCGACCGCGCGATCCATCGGCTCCAGCGTTCGTTCGCGAATTGGTCGACTGGGGCGCTGGACCGCGGGCTGGCCAGTTCCTCATCAATGGCGGCAAGGCGCTCGCCGCCATGGATGGCCGCTTCAGCGTTTCCATCGCCGACGTGCGGAAAATCGCCGTGCCCGTGTTGCGTCATCGTTTGAGCACCAACTTCCAAGCGCAGGCCGAGGGGCTTGGGTCGGAAGATGTCATCGAGCGCTTGGTGCGGGAAATTCCCGAGCCCGAAATCGCCAAGTTCGCGAGCGGCGGAATTGGCTCCCACGGCCAGGCAGCGCCTCACGGCCAAGCAGCCGGTGCCCAGCATGGTGTACCGCCTTCACCGCCGTTACCGCCGCAAGGGCCGCCGGGTCCGCGTTCCTAGTGCTTGAAAGCTTTCGCAAGCGAGACGCGCCATGGCGAACGTGGAAAAGTATCTCAAGCCGCAAGTGATCAACCAGATCAAGCGGCTTGACCTGCGCGCTCAGTTCGTGGTGAAGGGGTTCCTTCAGGGGTTGCACGCCAGTCCGTTCCATGGTTTTTCGGTGGAGTTCAGCGAGCATCGTCGGTACGCGGCTGGCGATGATCCCAAGGACCTTGATTGGCTGGTCTATGCGAAGACCGACCGGTATTACATCAAGAAGTTCGAAGCCGAGACCAACATCACCGGCTACTTGGTGTTGGACTTGAGCGAATCGATGGGCTACACGTACCGGCAGGAGTTGACGAAGTTCGACTATGTCGTTTCGCTGGCGGCCGCCTTGTGTTATCTGATGGTCCATCAACAAGATCCGGTGGGGCTGGTGACGTTCGATGAAAAGGTGCGGGCTGTGCTGCCGCCGAAGTCGAAACGCACTCAACTCGGCCATGTGTTGTCGCATTTGGCGAAGCTGCGGCCATCGGGACCAACCGATTTGGGGCGCAGCTTGCAGCAATTCGCCTCGATGCTGCGTCATCGCAGCTTGGCGATGTTGTTCAGCGACTTGCTCGGGCCAGCGGAGCCGGTGCGCGAAGCGCTGCGACGTCTGCGTCATCAAGGCCATGATGTCATTCTTTTCCACATTCTCGACGAGGCGGAAGTCAACTTTCCCTTCGAGGGACACATTGAGTTCGAAGATGGAGAGACCGCGCGAACGGTGGTTGTCGACGCGGACCAACGCCGTCAAGACTATCGCGACCGCGTACATGCGTTTCGCGATGATTACAAACGAGAATGCTGGCGGATCGGCGTCGATTATGTGCCGCTTGACACCAGCATGGCGTTCGACAAAGCGTTGATGGAGTATCTCCTGAGCCGCCGGGCCCGCTGCTGAAAGGACGCGCGTGACGCTGGTCAACCTGTCGCTATTGCTGGGCGCTGGAGCGATCGCGATTCCGATCGTCCTCCATCTACTGTTGCGCCAGCAACCGCGTCGGATGAGGTTTCCCGCGATTCAGTTTTTGGTGGAATCGGAACGGTCCAGCAAACGCAGCTTGCAGTGGCGGCATTGGTTGCTGCTCGCTTTGCGTTGCCTGTCATTGTTATTGCTGGCCTGCATGCTAGCTCGACCACAGGTGGCCTCAAACGCTTTGGGATCGTGGTTGCTTGTTCCCATTCCAGGCTTTCTGTCGTGCGTCGCCGCGGCTGTGGCGGCGGCCGCGATAGCACAAGGCCGCGGGCGTGGGTGGGTCGTCGGGGGAGGTGTGGCGGCGGCTATTCTGGCGTTGCTCACCTCCAGTCTTGCCTGGCGAGCGACGGGAGTCGGCGGCGAGCAGCTTGGTCCCAATCGAGGCGGACCGGTCGCCGCCGTCCTACTGTTCGACACGGCTCCGCGAATGGAATTCCGCTTCGAAAATCAATCGCGATTGGAGGCGGCCCGCGCGGCGGCGACGCAGGTTGTGCGGCAACTGCCGGACGGGAGCGTGCTCGCCATTGTCGACTCGCGGCCCGACGCGCCGCTCTTCGCCCAAGACCGAGCCGCCGCATTGACCGCGATCGAGCGTTTGGAGACCAGCGGTTCGGCGCGACCACTTGCCGATCAACTTGCCGCCTGCCAGTTATGGCTCGCCCAAAACGGTCCGCCGTCCAAGGAACTGTATTTGTTCACCGACGGAAGTCGTGGAGCTTGGCCCGAACGCTCGGCGTCGCAAGCCGATACGGATTCAGGCGCGAAACTTTATTTGATCGATGTAGGCGTCGAGCAACCACGCAATGCCGGCCTCGGGCCGCTGCGTCTGTCGTCGGAGTCATTGCCGCCCGGCGGCGAATTGGTGATTGAAACCGAGGTGGCGTCAAGCGGCCTGCAAGGACAACGGAGCGTTGAGTTAACCGTCGAGTCGCCCGACCCCGAGCGGCCCGTGGTTCGCGACGGACAAATCGACTGGCCCGAACAGAAGATCCGCGGAGCCGCCTCGGCGACGCTTGACGGTCGCTCGCCTTCCGCTGTCACACTGCGGCTCGGCGGGTTGGCGCCTGGCCTCGTCCACGGAGCCGTGCGATTGTCGGGCGAAGATGGACTGCCTGGCGACAACATTCGGTATTTCACGGTCCAGGTTCGACCGCCATCTCCCGTGTTGGTCGTGGCGGGCAAGGACTCTGTTCCGTCCTACTTCGTCGAAGCGGTCGCGCCGCGTGAGTTTCGCGCGGCGGGAAAATCCGAGTTCACTTGCCAAGAGATCGCTGTGGAGGGTTTCGCGACGACCAAACTTGACGGAATCGCCGCTGTTTGTTTGCTCGATCCGCCCCCCTTACCTCTTGATGACTGGAATCGGCTGGCGGCGTTCGTCGAGCAGGGCGGGGGACTGGGCGTGTTTTTGGGCCATAACGCCCGCGCCGGCGAGGCGTTTCACGATCCGGTTGTAGAGCGGTTGCTGGGAGGCGTTCCCCGTAGGCTGTGGCGTTCGCCGGCAGGCGATCTGTTCCTCGCTCCCGAGCAGTACGATCATCCCGTGACTCGCGAATTCCGCGCCATCGCCACCTCTGTGCCCTGGGATCGCTTTCCCATCTATCGTCACTGGGAACTGGCGCCAGCCGCCACCACACGGACTGTGATACGATTCAGTAACCGCCTTCCGGCGCTTACGGAAACGACTGTGGGGCGCGGCCGCGTGATCGTCTCGGCAACGCCCCTGTCGGACTCGGCCCGTCCCGAGGGGCGCGATCCTTGGAATGAATTGCCTACCGCGCCCGACGCTTGGCCGTTCGTGGTGCTCGCCGACCAAGTCGTGCGATTTCTCGCGGCGGGCGAACCGCCACGTCTGAACTACGAGACGGGCGAGGTTGCCGAGTGGCGCGGGGCACCGGACGCCGAGCCTGATCGTTACCGGCTGTTCGCTCCGACCAACGTTACCCGCGAAGTCGCGACGCGCGACGGCCGTGCATCGCTTGGTGCGGTCGATCACCCCGGGAACTACAGGCTTCGCGGCTTTCGCGATCGGCCTCTCGACCACGGTGTAAGTGTGAATCTGCCGCCCGCCGCTACCGATGTCGCCAGGGTGGAAACGGCCGAGTTGGACCGTATTCTTGGCGCTGGGCGGTACCGCCGGATCGCAGACGGCGAGCAGATTGAACGTGGTGTCGGAGACGCTCGCGCCGCTGGCACCGTCGAATTTTATCCCTCGCTGCTTTTAGCGCTGGTCGCTGTGCTCGGATTGGAACAGCTAGTGTCAAACCGCTTTTACGGACGCGCGTCGTGACCGAGTGGTCGTTATCGCCGATCTTCGACAGCTTCGTGATCGCTGGGGTCGCGGCGTTGTTGCTGCTTGCGCTTCTGGCCGTGTCGCCAAACTTCGGTAGGCTGTCGCGGTCTCGAAAGTTGGCGTTGACCGCGTTGCGGTTGCTGGTCGTGCTCTTGTTGGTTTTCGCGCTGCTGCGGCCGACTCGAGTGCAAACGGTAACTCGGACCGAGCCCGCCACCTTGATCGTGCTGGCCGACCGTAGTCGCAGCATGAGCCAGCCGCATTTGGCGGGTGGCCAAACCCGCTGGGACGCTCAGCGGGCCGCCGTGGACGCCGTTCGCGCCGTCGCCGCCGAGTTGTCGCGGGATCTGGAAGTACGAGCATGGACCTACTCGCAGTCGCTCCATCCGTTTGATCTCCAGCAGGGGCTCGGGAATGCGTCGCTAGATGGCTCGACCGACATGGGCACCGCCATGCGAACGGCTGTCCGGGGCCAGCTTGGTCGGCGACTGGCGGGCGTTGTGCTGCTGGGCGATGGCGCGCAAACGGTCGCGGCGCCCGAGGTGGAACTCGACGATGCCGCGCGTGAATTGGCGCGGCTCGGATGTCCGCTGTACACCGTCGCATTTGGACCAGCCGGGGCCGCCGCACAATCCCGCGACGTGGCCATCGAAAACCTGCCCGACCAGTACACCGTGTTCGTCAAGAATGAATTGCTCGTGCGCGGACTTGTGCGGGTCAACGGCTATGTGAACCAAGGCATTCCGATCGACTTGACCATCGCGAATGAACGAGGGGAATCCCGATCGCTGGGATCGCGGACGGTCGCCGTTCCGCTCGATGGCGGCCAGGTTGATGTCGCGTTTCCTTTCGCTCCCCAAGAGACTGGCACCTACAAATTGACGCTGAATGCTCCGCCTCGGACTGGCGAGCTAACCACCCAGAACAACTCGCTCAGCGCCTATCTGCATGTGCTGGAAGGCGGATTGAAGGTCCTGTATCTCGAAGGACAATTGCGGCATGAACAGCGGTTCCTCGCCCGTGCGCTCGACGCGTCTCCCGATATTGATCTTGAATTCCAATGGCTCGACAGTCGTCGACGCGCGAACTGGCCCATCGATTTGTCCTCGCTTTTGGAAAAGCCGCGGTTCGACGTTTTAATCCTCGGCGACCTCGATGCGGCGGCGCTCGGGCAGCGCCAATTAGAGGCGATCGCCGCCGCAGTCCGCGGCGGTCGAGGTCTGGCGATGCTCGGCGGCTACCACAGCTTCGGGGCCGGTGGCTATGGCGAGTCGCCGTTGTCACCCGCGCTTCCGATCAAGATGGATAAGTTCGAGCGGCAGAATTTCGACGAGCCACCCCGCGAAGATCTTCACTGGCCGGGGCCGCTGCGTCTTGAACCGGCCCGTGATCATCCCCTGGTTCGGCTGACCCCAAGTGGCAGTGGCCTTGGAACCGTCGGCGATAATCCGATTAACCAAAAGGCCGAAGCGATCACACGATGGCGCGCCTTGCCGCCGCTCGACGGCGCGAACCGCTTCCGCAGCCTCAGCGAGGCGCCCGGCGTTCAGGTGATTTTGGAATCGTCCGAAAAGGCCCCGATTCTCGTCTCGCGCGACTACGGCGAAGGACGCGTGCTGGCGTTCGCCGGTGACTCGACGTGGCATTGGAGCATGCGTGGCTTCCAAGACGAGCATCGGCGATTTTGGCGACAACTGATTCTCTGGCTCGCGCGGCGCGAGGATCGCACCCGTTACGACGCTTGGATTCGAATGTCGCAACGCCGCGTCTCTCCCGGATCGCGGTTGTCGTTTTCCGCCGGTGTGCGAGCTCCCACAGGGGAGCCACTGGAGGGGGCGGAACTGTCTGCCGAACTGATCGATCCCGACGGCCAACGATCGCCCCTCCGTCTCAGTCGCAACAAGGGGGAATGGAGCGGCAGCGTCGATCGGACGGCGCGAACGGGGGACTACCGGGTTGAGCTTCGCGCGACTGTCGCCGGTCAACCGGCGGGCCAGACGCGGGGCGAGTTCGTGGTCTTCGACCAAGATCTGGAACTGGCAACCGCGGCCGCCGACCATGAGCAACTGGCGCGGATGGCGGAGGCAACCCGCGACTTTGGCGGCGCGCTCGTGCCCGCCGAGAAACTTCCCGAGTTGCTTCGGGACATCGCCTCTCGCAGCCGTCAGTTCAAGGTCGAAGTTCAGACACAGTGGCGTCTTGGCGACACGGCGCTCGACGCCTGGCTGTTCTTCCTCGCGGTCGCCGCTCTACTAAGCGTGGAATGGCTGCTTCGTAAACGCTGGAATCTTCACTGAGCACGCTGATGAGTTATCACGGTCCATTACGTTTGGCCACGCCGCGCGAGTTGGGATTTTGTCCCGATCGGATGTCGCTTGTCGACGCTTTGGTGCGAGATTGGACGAACGGTCCCAACGCGCCATGGCCAGCCGCATCGCTTGCGGTGGGGCGGCGCGGACGTTTGCTCGAGCCGATCTGCCATGGTCGCCGCGGCCCCGAGCCGGACGCGGAACCAGTCCGGCCCGACGATCTCTTTCTCATCGCATCGCTAACGAAGCCGATCACCTACTTGGCTGGAATGCGGATGGTCGAGCGCGGCCTGTTGGGACTGAGCGAGCCGGTCGTCGAGCGATTGCCGGAATTCGCAGCGCACGGCAAGGCGTCGACGCTGGTCCAGCATCTGTTCACGCACACATCTGGGCTGCCCGACATGTTGCCGAATAATCGCGAACTGCGACGTCGGCAGGCGCCGCTCGACGAGTTTCTGCGGCATGTTTGCGAGGACACCGCGCCGCTCTTTCCACCCGGCGCTGGTTTTCAATACCAGAGCATGGGAACGCTAGTGGCCGCCGAATTGGCCCAGCGGGCCAGTGGGCTCGACTTACCGGAAATGATGCGTCGCGAACTGTTCACGCCACTCGGATTGGACTCGACCAGACTCGGATCGGCGGGCCTGGACGAGCGGCGTATCGTGCGCGTCAAAACTCCGGCCGATCAGGAACCAGCCTGGGACTGGAATAGCGGCTATTGGCGCCGGCTCGGCGCGCCATGGGGGGGCATGTTCAGCACCCCGAGCGAATACGCCGCGCTGTGCCACCTGATGGTCAATGGCGGCCGCTGGGAAAAGAATCAGATTGCCTCGCCCGCGACGGTTCGTATGATGACGACAAACCGGCTCGATGATCTGCCGAACGTGCCGGAAGCCCAACGACGAACCAAAGCGTGGGGGCTTGGTTGGCAGATGAACCATCCGACCGGTGTGGATTGCCTATGCGACTTACTGGGACCGGACGCATTTGGCCATATCGGCGCCACGGGCACCATCGTCTGGTGCGATCCGCGTTCGGCCACCTACTGTGTCCTGTTCACCTCGGCCCCGCGCGACGAAGCGAGCTGCACACAAGCAATAATGACGAAGCGTGTGTCGGCATACAAGGCGTATCATGCCACAGCCGTGTATAGCTTCTATTTAGCAACTTGC
>JBJTOW010000556.1:0-8469 GCA_046074805.1 Planctomycetota bacterium
CATGCTACGAGCGACACGCACCGTAGTGTCCATGACCGGGCGGCTTGTGCCGCTCCGCTTGTTATGAGAGCACACTAGCGGAGCGGCGCCAGCCGCCCGGTGACGTACCGAAAGACTCGGTGCCGAGCCGCTCGACTAGCAACGCCGCAATCGAAATGAACCCGGACCGCCCAAAACCGGGCGGCTTGCGCCGCTCCGCTAGTTTGCGCCGCGCCGATTGTGAGCTCGCAAACTGCAAACTGCCAACTCAAAAAACACCACCGGCCGACATCCGCGAGCGCGGGTCGGCCGGTGGCTGATTGAGGCTGAGTTAGCGGAGGTGGCGATGGCCACCTGCGGCTGCGGTTACCAGATGTATTCCAGGCCGACGTTCCAACCATGGAGCAACAACTGGCCGTTGTCGTTGAAGGATGGCACGCGGGACGGAGCGAGCACCGGGTTCGTCACGAACGGTTGGCCATTGTTGAAGTTTTCGATGGCCAGGGCGAGCCCATCCATGAACAACACGTCGTAACCGGCTCGGAAAGTCCAGTGGTAATTGACGCGATAGATGGCCATCGCGTTCAACTCGCCGATGAACGCCACATCGTCCGACCCCATGGTTTCGCGGAAACCGCCGGGGATCGAAGTGGCGTTGATCACGGTGTTCTGGTGCGAGTGGTTCCCGTAGACACCAGCTTTGGCTTCGCCGCCCAAGCTCAAGCCGGGGATCACGCTCAACCAGGCGTCGCCGCCGACTTGCAGGCCGGTTAGTGAGTTGTTGGTGCCGACCGAATAGTCCATGAAGAAGAATGAGGGGGCGACATTCGGAGCCCCAGGCCGACGGGTGCTGTGGTCGAAGTCCTCGGTCAACTGCACATAACGGACACCGGCGACGTACGAGCCTTGCAGGCGGCAATTCCGGCCCTGCCAACGGCGTCGATACATCAGTTCGTAGCTGTTGAACGCGGAGGAATACGCGATGCTGTGGAATGTCGCGAAATCGGTTTCGTTAAATCCGAGCGGTGGGCTGCGGCCATAGTCGCTCAGCACCGAAAACAGGCCCTGATTGGGGTCGCTTACAGAGGCGTTAGAAGCGAAGTTGAAGCCGCCTAGCCAGTTGAATTCGATGTTGCCACCGGCGCCGAGTTGGCGTTGCACCACCACGCGGGCTCCGAATTCGTCGTCGAAAGTAAGGCTGTCCGAACTCAGCACGACATTCGCCGCGCCATCGATCGGGGCGATGCCGCTCGAAGTGAAATCGACTTTTCGCGAGGCGTTGTCGCGAGCCAATTGCACCGCTGACACCCGGACGTCGAACCATCGCGGTGTGCAGAGACCACCCTCGGCGTAAGGCAGCAGCAAACCAAGGAATGTGCCATTGGGCCATCGATGATGCAGTTCATCGCCGAACCATTCCTCGCCCGCGCCGAAGTACTCGCCGTCACCAGCTTCGCCGCCATGCATCGGCATCGGTCCGGGCATTGGTCCGGGCATTGGTCCCGGCATCGGTCCCGGCATCGGTCCGGGTTGCGGACCACCAGCGACTCCGGGAGCCGCTTCACCTCCGACCTGCAACATCGTGCCGTCGGGCAGATAGTAGGCGGTGGGAGAGGCCACCGGGCCGTAGCCGGGCACCCCATAGCTTGGCTGGCCATAGCCTGGCTGGCCATAGCCGGCCGGAATGCCGTAGCCCGCCGCGCCGGCGCCGTAGCCAGGCGGATATCCTGGGCCCTGAGCTTGCGACGCCGAATCCGACGCCGCCAGTCCCAGGATCAACGCCATCCCCAAGGACCACGGTAATCGCCATCGTGTGTGGCTTAACATGCCTGATTCTCCGCAGTTCGACATGGTCGAATGCTCTATCACGAGAAGAAAAGTCTCGCCTATCCGTTTCGTTTCATCGGTCCGTCACAGGACGTACAACCAGCAGTTCCGCTAACTCGGGAACAATCTCACTAATCGGCACTGTCTTACGGGGACTACGGTTTTTCCCGACATTCGTTTCCCAAATGTCAGATGGCGCGGTACTCTAAAGGCCAAGTTGCGGTGCGTTTGGAGGGCTGGGCGGGTTACGTAGCCGGCCGGTTGGCGTAACAGCCGACTTATACCGGCGGTTCATGGTCGCCTCCACCGCCGCCAGAACGCCTCAAGCGAACGAGGATGAATGCCATGGCCGTGACGACGGCGAGTGAACTCTGCCAGCTCATCGAAAAAAGCAACATCCTGGCGTCCGGTCCGCTGGAAAAGGCGAAGAAGTTCGCCGAGTCGGAAGCTGACGCCAAATCGTTAGCGCGGACGCTCATTGAGCAAAAGCTGCTGACTTCGTGGCAGGCCCGGCAACTGATGGCGGGCGTCGCTGGCTTGCGGCTGGGCAAGTACGTGTTGCTCGACGAACTTGGCCGAGGCGATTTGGGCCGTGTCTACCTTGCCGAGCACACCCAGCTGGTCCGCCGGGCGGCCCTCAAGCTGCTCAGCCGCGAACTGTGCGAGAACAAGGAACTGTTGCGCCAATTTCTTGGCGAAGCGCGTTTGATCGCCAGCCTCGACCACCCGAATGTCGTTCACACGCTGGATGTGTCCAGCGAAGGCGAACGTTATTACGTGGTTTTCGAATATGTCGCGGGGCGGAATTTGACGAAGCTGGTCGCCGAACAAGGACGCCTTACGGCGGAGCGTGCCGCCGCATTGATCTTGCAGGTGGCTGAAGGGTTGGTTCACGCTCATGAAAAGGGCGTTGTCCACGCCGACCTCAAGCCAGGGAACTTGATGGTCGATGGCCAAGGCAACATCAAAATCCTCGATATCGGTGTCGACCTCTTGGGAATCTCGTTGCAGGCCGCCAATGCCGCCTCGGGACGACCCGCCACAGCACCTTCCCTCTACCGGGCCCCCGAATTAGCCCAGAGCGTTGCGTCATTAAGCCCACAGTCCGATTTGTTTTCGCTGGGGATGGTGTTCGTATTTCTCGTAACTGGCGAGAATCCCCCGCCGCCCGACGCGGACCTCGGTCAGTCACAGTCGAACGCCATCCTGTCCCAACTGTCGGTCGCCTGCCCGGATCTTCCGGAAGAGTTGGCGCGACTTTGCGGAAAGCTCACCTCCGAGCTACCGGCGGATCGACTGGAATCGGCGGTCGCCCTTCGCGATTCGCTGCGCGACTGGCTGGCGTCCCGAGAGTCCACGGGTGGCATTGGAGCAGAGGGCGAAATCGCCGCAGCCGACGAGCTTGCCGCCGATGAGTCGCTTTCGAGCGATGAGCCACTGGATGAGGAACCTTCCGAGCCCGCGCCGGTGGTGAAGATCTTGCCCTCGAAGGGAGTCGGCGCTTCGAAGCCCACTCGTCCGACGGCTTCGCCGACTGGCCCAGTCGTGGCTACGTCGCCGGCCACATCTTTAACCGCATCTCCAACCAAATCTTCAACCACATCGCCGGCCACAAGTGCCAAGCCGACCACTGCCCCGGGGAAGACTGCGGCGACGGCGGCGAAGCCAGCTCAGGTGGCGCCAGCGTCCTCAAAAACCGCTCCCGGTGTGAAGGCGGGGCCTGGCGCGAAGCAAGGGGCGGCGACGACGTCGCCGGCTGCCGCGACTGGTCCGGCTGCCGCAGGCTCCGCTCCCGCTAAACCGTCCGTGACACGGCCAGTGGGAGCCCCCGGATCGGCGGCGCCGGCCACGGCGACCAGCAAACCATCATCGACCGGGGCTGGGGCCGCCACCGCCGCTTCAGCCGTCGCCAAACCAAAAGTGTCGTCCGCCGCCGTTTCCGGTTCCCCCGCCAAGCCAACCGCCTCTCCAACCGCCTCGCCTGCCAAGCCCGCCGTTGCGGCCACGGCCAAGACCGTCAAAAAGCCACCGGGTGGGGCCGCTTCCAACGCTGGTTCTGACAGTGGTTCGACTGGCTTTGACCCGCTTGGGGAAGCTGACTCGGCGTCGCTGCTCTCGGCAGCGGACACCGAGACAGCATCCACGGATTCGGCGACCGAGACATCGCTTTCCTTTACCGTAAAAACAGGTGGCAAGCGAACTGCTGGAAAAGGAGTCAAACCACCTGCGAAAGGCAAGCCCAAGGTGGCGGCGACGGTCGCGGAATCGCCCGAAGGCGATGCGGAAGCTGGCGAAGGTGCCGAAAAGCCTACCCGAAAGATCCCAATCTGGGTGTGGATCGTCGGTGGGTCGGGAGTTGCGGGCGTGACGTTGATCGTCATCATCATCGCTCTGATGGTCCTCATGTTCGGCGGCTCGGATAAGCCGACGCAAGTCGCGCAGGCCGGTGGAGCCGCCGCAGCGGGAGACAACGCCGCTGGCGGGCCGACCGGAGGTGCCGATGCGGCCGCCGCCGGGGCCACCGAGCCATCGGCGACGGAGGACGGAGCCTCGGCCACTGCGACTCCGGAGGGGGCGACTCCGGCCGGCGCGGTCGATCCGGTAACAGGAAATCCCGTTGCCGTCACCCCGGCCGCTGGAACTCCTGATGGAGCCGCTCCAGCAGGCACCGCCCAGCCTGGTACGCCGGCGACCGCTCCTGGTGGTGCTCCAGCCGATCCACTTGCCATCTTGCTCGGTGGTGGGAACGCGCCGGCCGCCACACCTGGCACAACGCCCAATCCGGCCGCTCCGGGCGGGACGCCCGCCACGGAAACGCCAGCCGCGAAGCCTGACTCGCCGATGCCCAATCCGTCGCCCGCCCCAACGACTCCCGCTCCAAAGCCGACCACGCCGCCGACTCCTCCACCGCCGAAACCAGCTCCGAAGCCGATGGGGGATCCGCTGAAGGATTTCCCGAAGGAATTCATTGAGCTTCCGGCGTTAGCGAAGGACGCCCCAGCACCCGAACCGGTCGCATTAGGAAAGGTGTACATGCCGCCGAAATCGCTGCTGATCATCCACTTGCTCGGCGGTGACGGGGCCATCAAGGGCAAGTCGCGGTTCGCGATGGAGGCGGCCGACGGCGGAACGGCGGAACGCGATTGGGACATTTTCCTACGGGAAGGCGAAGCTGAATCGGGCGGCTTGAAGGTTGCCCATTTGTCGCTGAAGGAAAACGATCTCATGTTTTCCTGGGAAGCGGACGCCCCGAATCAACTCGCTTCGCCCCATTTGATCAATTGCATGTTGCAACTTGCCGCTGGCCCCAAACAGGCCACCGTCGCGCTTCGCAAGCCGCTGGAAGTCGAACCGCTCAAGGCGGAGATTCTCAAAGGCACGTTGAAAGGTAAATTCGATGTGCCGTTTCCGCCCAACCCGGACCGAATGAAGGTCGACATCGTCTTTGACGGCCCCTTTCCGCCGCTCAAATTCGAAGGCCAAAACCCGATGGACGCGGATAAGGGCAAGGCGACGGTGTGGTTTGGCGCGAGCCAGGAGACGCAAATCTTCGCCCTCCGGCTCGACACGGCCTTTCGCCGTCAGTTGGAGGTTGGTTTCGATCCGCATGTCCGCATCGGCACCACGGCGAAACCTGAAAAACTGACCGCTGTCGGGCTTGGCAAGATGCAAAAGCAAGCTCAAGTCGTTCGCCAGCAAACGTTCGCCATGGTGGAAATGGCAAAAAAGGCGACGGCGGGCAAGAATGATGAAACGACTCAGCAGCGATTGAGCTTGATGGAATCGCAGTTGACCGGCATAACCAAGGCCTCCGAACAGCTCGAAGGGCTCAAAGGCATGGCCGAGCAATTGCTGCAAGGTGGCCGCATCCATGTGCGGGTTTTCTGCCAAGTCGACGATTTCAAGTTGGAACTGGTTCGCACCGCCGGAATACCCGCCGCCGCCGCCCAAAAATAGCCACTTCCAAGACTCAAGCCGCGTGAAGGAACGACGCCATGCTTCGCATCCTCGGTTCCCCGAAACGCGTCTGCCAGGGACTGACCCGCCGCGACACACTGCGTGTTGGCGGACTTGGTTTCGCCGGCCTGGGACTCGACCAACTCCTCGCTCTCCAAGAGCGTTCGCGAATCGCTGGGGCCGCGCCAGTTTCGGGAGCGCCGGTTGAGTCGCCGACCAACTTGGCCAGCTCCTTTGGCCGCGCGAAATCAGTGATCTTGATTCATTTGTACGGGGCTCCGAGCCAGCTGGAATGGGTCGATCCGAAGCCCGACGCGCCTCGGGAGATTCGGGGCGAGTTAGGAGTGTTGCCGTCGAAGTTGGCGGGCTGCCAGGTCGGCGAGCTGTTTCCTCGGTTCGGCCAGGTGCTCGATCGCTGCACGGTACTGCGGTCGCTCACCCATCCTTATCCGATCCATGGCGTTGCGTTCGCGTTGACTGGCACACCGGCGATCGATGTGGCGATGGAGTTGGCGCCGCGTGATCCGCGTCACTGGCCCTTTTTTGGGTCAGCGGTGGCGTACGTGGACGAGCAGCGTGGGGCGGCCTTTCCCGCGATTCCCCCCAACATTGCGTTGCCGTTCCGCTTCAGCAGCAAACGGGTCGGCGAGGTGCCCCGGGCTGGTCCTTACGGCGGTTTTTTGGGTGGCGCCTACGATCCGCTATTCACGGAATTCGTGGGCGCGGCGACCAAGAGCTTGCGGAAGACGTTGCGAGATATGGAGTATACGGGCAACGATCCGTACATAGGCTGTTCCGACGATGCTCGATTCATCGTGCCCGCCGCCACCTCGTTGCCCGCCGAAATCACGTTGGATCGTATTCGTGACCGGCGTTCGCTGTTGGAGCAATTGAACGCCGCTCGACAGCCGCTCGAGCGGTTCGCCGCGACTCGCCAGTTGAATCGGCACCAGCAATCGGCGTTGTCGCTGATGGAGTCGCCCCGACTGGCCGAAGCGCTCGATTTGCGCCGCGAGGATCCGTCTATTCGGGATTCGTATGGTCCGACGCTTTTTGGCAAGTCGTGCTTGGCCGCCCGGCGGTTGGTGGAGGCCGGCGCGCGGGTGGTGTCGGTTTTTTGGGACGAATTCGGGTTGGCGGGAATGGGCTGGGATACTCATTGGACCCACTATCCACGGATGAAGGTCGCGCTTTGTCCGGGGCTGGATCATGGTTGGCAAGGACTCATCTCCGACCTGGACCAGCGTGGATTGCTCGACGAAACGCTCGTGGTTTGCACGAGCGAGCATGGCCGTACCCCAAAGCTTAATAGCGCGGTAGGAGCTGGCCGCGACCATTGGTCGCAGGTTTACTCAACCGTGATCGCGGGTGGCGGAACGGCTCGTGGCCGAGTCGTCGGGAAGTCGGACCGCCACGCGGCGGAGGTGGCCGATTTGCCGCTGAGCCCAAAAGACTTGCTCGCCACGATGTACCATTTAATGGGAATCGATCCGCATCTGCGGATACTAGATCCCACAGGCCGCCCGCAACCGCTGGTTAACGGCCGAGTCATCACCGAAGCGTTGGCCTAGCCGGACAATCGTGTTCGCATCCAGGCTTGGCTAACGCAGCCTTCGTGGGCTTGGGCCGCGGTGGCGGCGAAGTCGGCTAGATAGCCGCGTTGACGGCGGATGTCGGGCGGTCGCCACGCAGAGCGGCGGCGATTGGCCGTTTCCGTGTCGACGTGCCACTCGATCGTCCCCGCCAAGATATCGAAACTGATTTCATCGCCGTCTTCGACCAGGGCGATGGGGCCGCCGACAGCCGCCTCGGGCGAACAGTGGACGCCGATCAAACCGTGCGAGATCCCCGAGACCCGCGTGTCGGAGATCAAGGCGACTCGGCCCTTCAACTCGGGGACGGAAAGCGCCGACGCCGCCAGCACAACCTCGGGCATCCCGGCGGCGACCGGCCCAAGATATCGCAGCACAATCGTTTGGCCGGGCCGAATGCGTCCCTGTTCGACCGCTTCGGAGACTGCCCGCCCCGAGTTAAAGCAGGCCGCCGGTCCGCGGAAACGAGTGGTCGACGCGCTCGACACCTTAAACACCATGCCCTCGGGCGCGAGATTGCCGAAACAAATTTGCATGTCCGCGAACGGCTTGAAAGGAGCGTCCGCCGCCGCGATCAATGCCGCGTTACCAACCCCTGAGCCTCCCACGGAGCCGCCGCCAGCCACGCCCACCGCCGGTGGATCGGCGGCGTCGGCGACGTTTTCAGCCAGTGTCCGAGTGGTGACGGTTAGAGCGCCGCCATCGAGAATGCCAGCGCGGACGAGCATTTTGACAAGCACCGACGCGCCACCCAGTCGATGCAAATCGACCATGGTCTTTTCGCCCCTTGGCGCGAACGAGCACACAACCGGTGTGCGGCGGAAAATGTCCCGCATGTCGCGCAGCGCGAAGTCGACTTCCGCCTCACGAGCCAACGCGAGTAGATGCAAGACGCCGTTCGTCGAGCCGCCCACGGCCGCGATCATCGACGCCGCGTTGGCGAACGCCTGCCGGCTAAGGATGTCCCGGGCGCGGATACCCGCGCGCAAGAGGTCGCGGATCCACCGACCCGCCTTCGCGCATTCGTCGTGTTTGGCGGCGTCGATGGCGGGTGTCGAGCTCCTCTGTGGCGGCATCAAGCCGATCGCCTCCATCGCCAGTCCCCACGTGTTGA
>JBJTOW010000557.1:0-2946 GCA_046074805.1 Planctomycetota bacterium
TGTGGCATGCCTTGTCGAGCGGCTTGGCGCTTGGCGTTTCGGTGCTTGACCGGGCGGTTTGCGCCGCTCCGCTTGTGCGTTCTCATAACTAGCGGAGCGGCGCGAGCCGCCCGGTCAATCGGCGCTGCGCACACTGCTGCGGCGTCCCGTTCGATGGGCCTTGTCCCTCAATGGAACGAGCGTCGACGCCCACACCGAGATGAGCACGCAAGCCCTGGACTCCGAGTCCGTACGCGTCACCCTTAAAGCCATCCTCCTCGGCCCCGGCCGCCTATACGAAAGCCTGCAACGGAAGGCGGAGGAACGGCGGAACAATTCGAGATAAACACTTGACCGGTGGCCACGTGCGGTCGCCGCTTTGCGGCGAAAACAGGCGACTCCGAATACTTCCCAACCGGCCAGTACGGCGAGCATCACCCCAGCGACGAACCGGAATTGCTTCCAGCGCTGAAGCCGGGGGCGCCGTGTCCGGCCTACACATAGCCTCCGCCCCGTGAACGTTTATTCGATGCAGAACATATGTTTCGCAGCTCTCACGTACAGGCGGCCTGCGGAGAGTGCGGGCGAGGCGTACACCGGCTCTCCAAGAACGTTGCGCGCTAATTCCTCGTATTGCCGCGTGAAAGCTTTCACCACCGTTGTGTCGCCCGCGTCGTTGATGAAATAGATTCGATCACCGGCGGCGACTGGCGATACGGTGTACTCGCCTGGCAGGCGTTTTTGCCAAACGCGTTGTCCCGTGCGGGCGTCCAAGCAGGAGGCGATTCCCTGGTCGTCGATCAGGTACAGCTGATCTCCCACAAGGATGGGCGACGGCACGAATGGACCACCGCGAGCCACCACCCAATCAACATGGGAATCGGTGACATCGCCGGAGCCACCGGGACGGATCGAGAACGTTTTTCCTTTAGGGCCGCTGACGGCGAAGATCCGCTCCAGCCCCACAACGGCAGTGGGAATGCATTCGCGCTGCAAGCCGCGAACCTTCCAGCGGGGAGAACCGTCCCGGACGTCAAACGCCTCGATCGTCTCGGAGGAACAGACGAGCAGCTCGCGGCGGCCCCCGGAGGCGGCGATCTGCGGCGAAGACCACGAATGCCAAACGCCGGGACGATCGACTTTCCACCGATTGGCGCCGGTCCGTTTGTCGACGGCCAACAGATAGGAGGCCCCGTAGTGGTCGCATTGCAGGATCACCAGATCTCCGTCCAGCAGCGGCGAACTGGTGTGGCCAAAGCGGTTTTCGAACGGACCGTATTCCTCGGCCAGCGATCGTTGCCATCGCAGCCGGCCATCCAATTCCAGGCAGAATAGATCGCCGGTGCCGAAAAAAGCGTACAGATGCTTTCCGTCGGTTGCCGGAGTCGGGCTCGCCATGCCGCTCTTTGTCGCGTGGAACAGCGTTGGAGCTGTTCCCCAAAGCCTTCGGTCCCAGCGGAGGACTCCGGTGTAGCGGTCGAAACACACGATGTGGAGTTCGTGTTGCCGTGGACCCTCGGCCGTGGTTGTCACGACTGAATCGCCAAACACGATCGGGCTGGCGATGCCATTTCCCGTGAGTGGCGCTTTCCAACGAACCCCGTTCGATTCGCTCCACCGAAGTGGTCCCTGGTTGTCGCCGCTCACGCCGTTTTGTCCGGGTCCGCGCCAGTTCGCCCATGGTTCGTCGGCAAGTATTGTCGGGTTGGCGCCGACCGAAACCAGGACAGCGACGAGCGTGACAGCAAGCGACGCGGCGAATCGCGCGACGAAATCGGATACGGGCTGTCGATCGCCGCCAGGGCGGTCTGTTGGCGTCATGCAGCTCGCCAACCGACTCACTACGCGGCCCTTTAGCCACTGAACCGATCGCTGCTTTTTGCTCAGGGAAGCGCGCGGGCAGGCGCTACCGTAGGCACATGACGAGCAGTCAGCGGTCATCGTGGAGCTCCGTTGGTTGGAGAAACTGGTTTGACGGTTTTGGCTGGCGGGGCAGGGGCGGGCGGGGCAGGGGCTGGCAAGCTGGTGGCGGGAGAGGTCGCGGCGGGCGAGCGGATGCTGAAGGGAATGCCGGCGCCCGATTCGTCGCAGAGCCGCAATTGAAAGCTCCAGTTGTTGGGCACGGCCGGGTCGGCGTGTTGCGGTCCTTGGCATATCTTGACCAACAGACGGTTGGGGCCGGCCAAAAGCTTTACCGGAGCGACGAATCGGTCGAGCCGAGTGCCGTTGAGCCATTGTCGGCGGGCGAGCACCTGAGCGCCATTGAGCCAGACGGTGATGTTGTCATCGGCGCTGCAACGCACTTGCGCGTCGCGGGCCTGCGGCGTTTCCAATTCCGCGTAGGCATAACCCACAGACTCGCGAGCGGCCGCCAGGGCCTGGATCAGGTCGACCTGCCCGAGACGATCGCGCGTCTCGTGGATCTTCCAACTGTTGTTGGCCGGCGAAGTGTTGGCGAACTTCATCAGGGGATCGAAGCGGAAGGCGGGATCCTGCGGGGGAAAAACGGCGTCGAAGCCGCTGGTGCCGGGCGCGTCGAAGGGACCGACAAGGTGCCACCGCACCACGAATCCGAGATGGCGGATCGGATCGACTGCCTCGCCTGTCTCGCCCAGTTTGCGGGCAGCGAGGAGAACTTGTTCGCTTTCCCGCGCGTGGACGAAGGCCAAGTGATAAAGCTGACGCGCCGCTTCGCGATCTCCCTCCTTCGCCGCTGTGTCGCCAGCGCGGAGCGTGGCATCAACGGCGTCCGAGCGGAACTCGGGATCATCGCGGCATGTAAGCAGCCAGGGCGGCGCGAAGGCGGGGTCGAGTCGTTCGACGAGTCACAGCGCAAGTCGCCGAGACTTGCCACCACGAGTCCGATCACGCACATGGTTTTGCAACTCCGTTAGCGGCCAAGCAATGGCCCGCTCATCCGGGACCAGCTTTTTGGCGGCTGGCTTATCCGGGGCCGTCCCTTTCGGG
>JBJTOW010000558.1:0-5158 GCA_046074805.1 Planctomycetota bacterium
CGGGAAGCCGACGCGGTGATTCTCGGCAAAGTGAATCTCGACGAGTTCGCCATGGGCGGCTCCACGGAAAACTCGGCGTTCTTCCCCACTCACAATCCCTGGGACTTGGAACGGGTGCCGGGCGGATCCAGCGGTGGATCGGCGGCGTGTGTCGCGGCGGAGATGGCTCCGTGGTCGATTGGCACGGACACCGGAGGTTCCATCCGCCAACCCGCCGCGCTCTGCGGCATCACCGGTTTGAAGCCGACCTACGGTCGAGTAAGCCGCTACGGATTGATCGCGTTCGCCAGCAGTTTGGACCAAGCCGGGCCCATGACCCATTCGGCGGAGGACGCGGCATTGCTGCTGGAGGCGATCGCGGGCCACGATCCGCTCGATTCCACCTCGGCCAACGTGCCCGCTCCACGATACACGGCTGAGCTGGACAAGCCGTTGGAGGGCTTGCGACTTGGGTTGGTCCGTGACCATTACGGGGCCGGCTTGTCGAGCGATGTGGAGGCGGCGGTGCGGGAGGCGGTGCGGATCTTCGAATCGCTCGGAGCCCGCACGGTTGATATTTCGCTTCCGCACAGCAAATACGGCATCGCGACTTACTACGTCATCGCGCCGAGCGAGGCTTCGAGCAATCTGGCCCGGTACGACGGCGTGCATTTTGGCTACCGAGCCGACGAAAAAGCGATGCTCGCCGAACTCGAGGCGGAACGCCGAGCGGCTGTCGCTGCCACAGCATCCGCAACCGCAACCACCGCAGCATCCGCAGCCGCAGCCGAAGCGGCGGCCGCCGCGATCGACTCGCCCCTGGTCCGACTGTACCGCCGCACGCGGGCGGAAGGGTTTGGGCCCGAGGTGAAACGCCGCGTGATGCTGGGCACATACGCGCTCAGTGCCGGGTACTACGACGCCTACTATTTGAAGGCGCTCAAGGTGCGCCGGCTGATCCGCAACGACTACGACGCGGCGTTCGAGAAAGTCGATCTGATTATCGGTCCGACCACGCCCGCGGCCGCTTATCGCTTGGGTGAGAAGGCGAACGACCCGCTGGCGATGTACTTGGAAGATCTCTATACGGTCACCGCGAACCTCGCGGGCGTTCCCGGGATCTCGATTCCCTGCGGGACCACGGCGGCGGGACTGCCGATCGGGCTGCAATTGCAGGGGCCGGCGTTCCAGGAGGCGAGTTTGCTGCGGGCCGCCCATCGCTTCCAACGGGTCACGGATTGGCATCTGCGGAGGCCCGACGTGTCATGAGCGACCAGGCACGCAATCCATCAGGCGATCATGCAAGTGATCATTCCGATGCTCCGTCGAGTGACAAACCGTACGAGTTGGTCATCGGTTTGGAAGTCCACGTGCAGCTCGCGACGCGGAGCAAACTGTTTTGCCGCTGCAGCACGCAGTTTGGGGCGGAACCGAACACGCAAACCTGTCCCGTCTGTATTGGTCTGCCGGGCGCTTTGCCGGTGATGAACCGCGAAGCCTACCAGTTGGCGTTGCGAGCGGCGTTGGCGCTCAACTGCGAGATTCCCACGTTCACGAAATGGGATCGCAAGAACTACTATTATCCCGACCTTCCTAAGGGATATCAGATCAGCCAGTTCGATTTGCCAATGTCGCGCAATGGCTGGTTGGAGATTCGCGATGCCAAGGGGGAGTTCGCTCCGAAACGCGTCCGCATCACCCGCGCTCACTTAGAGGAGGACGCAGGGAAGAGTATGCACGACGAGGTCGCGGGGCGTGCCGACAGCCGCATCGATCTCAATCGCACGGGCACGCCGCTGCTGGAGATCGTCAGCGAGCCCGACCTGCGTTCGCCCCGCGAAGCGAAAGGCTATCTCACCGAGCTGCGGTTGCTGCTCGTCTATCTGGGCGTCTCCGATTGCAACATGCAGGAGGGCAGCCTCCGCGTGGACGCAAACGTCAATCTACACATCGCGACGCCCGCCGGCGTTGTCGCCACGCCCATTGTCGAAGTGAAAAACGTCAACAGCTTTCGCGCTGTGGAACGGGCGTTGGCTTACGAGGCGGATCGGCAATTCGAAGCGTGGCGGGAAACGGGGCAGCGCAAAGGCGATGTGCCGAAGCAAACCCGTGGCTGGGACGACCAGCGGCAGATCACGTACGGGCAACGCCACAAAGAGGAATCAAGCGACTACCGCTATTTCCCGGACCCTGATTTGGCGCCGGTCACCGTCACCGTGGAACAGGTCGAGCGGATCAGGGCCGGGCTGGGCGAATTGCCGGCGGCCACCCGCGTGCGGCTAGAAACGGTTTACCAGTTGCCGGCCTACGACGCGGATGTGATCGTGAACCAGGAGTCGGCGTTTGTCGCATACTACTTGGCGGTCGCCGACGGTTGTGGCGATGGCAAGCAAGCGGCGAATTGGCTCACGCAGGAAGTGCTGCGGTTGATGAACGAGCGGAACTGGACGATCGGCCAGTTTCCGGTTCCCGCCAGCGGACTTGTCGAATTGCTCGCGGCGATTAAGTCGGGCAAGGCGCCAGCGACTCGAGCGAAAGAGCTATTCGGCGCGATGGTCGATAACGCGTTGTCGCTCGACGCCGCCATGGAGCGGTTGGGCATCGCCGCTGTCAGTGCCGGAGAAATCGAATCGCTCTGCCGGCAATTGCTCGCCGACAACCCACGGATCGTGGCGGACGTGAAGGCGGGCAAATCGCAAGCGGCCGCGTCGCTGATCGGACAGGCGAAAAAACGAAATCCGAATGTGAATCCCAACGATATCCGCGCTACCTGTCTCAAACTGATCGAACAAATGTAGAATTCCCCCCCAGCGTGGCGCGTGCCTGCGATAGGGCGGCCGCCACCGCCACTCAGGGAGACTCGTCGTGCCAAGATCCGTTGAAGGTCGAGTAACCGGTGTAACGCCGGAGGGAAACTTGGTGACCGATATCGCCGTCGATCGGCTGCGGGACGCGCCGCGCGACGAGAGCGTGTCGACCACGTGCGATGAGCATTTCACGGTCGGTTTGTACACGCCCGATCATACCGAGGCGCCAATGACGTTCATTGCGTTGCTCGCTCCGTCCGGATTTCTCGAATTGTGCCTAGTGGGCGACAGCGCGGTGATGATGCTGGGTGTGCGGGCGGGCGAAAAGGTGGTCGTTAGCTGGCCCTAAACCGATGGAAGGCGCCGCACGCGACGTGGAGACGACTGGTGCTTTGTCCGGGCTCGATGAAGGTGATCGAATCCCGGACACCGCTCGCGCCGAGCTCTTGCGATGGGATCGCGAGATCGTCTGGCACGCGTTCACCCAAATGGCCGAATACGAGCCGTTCGTGGTCGAGCGGGCACGGGGTTGCGAGTTATTCGACCTAGACGGACAGGCTTATCTGGATGGCGTGAGCAGCCTGTGGTGCAACGTCCACGGGCATCGCCACCCGCGGATCGACGCGGCGATCATCGAACAACTCGGCAAGGTGGCCCACGTCACGTCGCTGGGTATGTCGAATCCGACGACGATCCGGCTGGCGCGGCGGCTCGTGGAATTGGCTCCGGCCGGTCTGGCCCATGTCTTTTTTTCGGATAACGGCGCGACGGCCGTGGAGGTCGCGCTCAAGATGGCGTTCCAGTATTGGCGTCAGTGCGCGACGCCGCGGCCCGCCAAAACGAAATACCTCGCGTTTGAATCGGCCTACCATGGCGATACGCTCGGAAGCGTCAGCGTGGGCGGCGTGGCCCGTTTCCACGAAGTCTTCCGGCCGCTTCTGTTTGAAGTCGTGCGCGGGCCGCTACCCGATTCCTACCGCCTTCCGCCGGGAGTCGCCGCCCACGAAGCCGCTCGGCATTATTTGGAAGTCGTCGAGCAATTGGTTAGGCGGCACCACGAAGAATTGGCGGCGATCGTGATCGAGCCGTTGCTGCAAGGCGCGGCCGGTATGGTGACGCATCCGCCGGGCTTCCTGCGTGGCGTCCGAGAGCTGGCGACGCGCTACGACGTGTTGCTGATCGCTGACGAGGTGGCGGTGGGAATGGGACGCACCGGCCGGATGTTCGCCTGCGAACACGAGGCCATCGCGCCCGATCTGCTGTGCCTCGCCAAAGGACTAACGGGCGGCTATTTGCCGTTGGCCGCGACGCTGGCCACGACCCGCGTATGGAACGCTTTCTTGGGCGACTACGCCTCGTCCCGCACGTTCTTTCACGGACATACCTACGGTGGCAACCCGCTCGGGGCCGCCGCCGCGCTCGCCACTCTGGACGTTTTCGTCGAGGAGCGAACATTGGAGGAACTGCCGGCGAAAATCGCTCGCCTGTCTGAGCACTTAGCCCGTATCGCCGCGTGGCCGCAGGTGGGCGATGTGCGGCAGCGGGGCTTGATCGCTGGGATCGAATTGGTTCGCGATCGGGCCCTCAAGATCGGCTACGATTGGGCCGAACGGCGTGGGTTGCGGGCATGTCAATCGGCGATCCGCCAAGGGGTTTGGCTACGGCCGCTCGGAAACGTGGTCGTGATCATGCCGCCGTTGAGCGTCTCGCTCGAGCAACTCGATCGGATCTGCCTGGCGGCGGAGCGCGGCATTCAGGAAGCGACCAGCGATTAGCGTTTTGTCAATTTGGAGTTTCCGGGGTACGACGGTCTTTCCAGTCCGTCGCGAGCACCTCGGCGATGAACAGGGAGCGGCAAATGGCGACGACAGGCAACACGGCTACGAAAGGCCCGGCGATGACAGGCGAAACAACGCGGCGGACGTTTTTGCGAGCGTCCGCTGGGGCGGCGGCGACGATCTTGGGCGCGCCGGCGATTGTCCGTGGTTTGAATTTGAATGACAAATTGAATGTCGCGGTGATCGGTACGGGGGGCCGAGGAGCGGGCAACTTGGCGGCTTGCGCGGGGGAGAACATCGTCGCCATTTGCGATGTGTTCCAGCCGAATCTCGATCGAGCGGCGGGCAACCACCCGCAGGCCCGACGCGCGACCGACTTTCGCCGTTTATTCGATCACGCGAAGGAGTTCGATGCGGTGGTGGTGAGCACCTGCGAGCACACCCATGCGTTTCCGACGCTCGCGGCATTGCAGCTCAAAAAACATGTTTATTGTGAAAAGCCACTGACACATAACGTGTGGGAATCGCGGGTCATCCGACGAGCGGCCGCGGAGGCGAAGGTCGCGACGCAGATGGGGATCCAGATCCATGCGG
>JBJTOW010000559.1:0-3438 GCA_046074805.1 Planctomycetota bacterium
GAGCACCATCGGCGAGTTGCGTAGGGCGAATAAGTCTACGCACCCCATTTTTTGGGCTGGGTTCGTGGCAACGAGTCGATAGATGGCCAATCTCTGCCCTGACATAGCTTGGTGAACGCGGCGTTGCGTTCATGGTTGACAGGTTTTCCACAGCGACATTCCGGGCGGTGCCGCTTGTAAGGGCTCGCGGGGGACAAGCTTGCGCGTTCAAGCCACCGTTCGACTTGCGTTCGCTCGTATGCCGGATACTGTGACGCGTCCTGGCGGGAAATCTGGCCGGATTTCGAATGCCATGACGCCACGGATCGAGCAAGACAAGGATTGGGATGACTATGGAAGCGGGCGATGGAGTAGGGGCGGTGAATCGGTTAGCAGGCGCTTCGGGTTTCGAAGCGACCGAAGCTAACCCGGATCAGGGCGTGTTGGCGGGGCGAGAGGACTTAGCGGCCTCGCAGCCGTTCGTTGGACGCTGGAACAAACTGATCAGTATGACCAATTGGGACAAGGGGCGAATCGTTCACGATTGGCGTGCCTCGCTGATCGCCGCCGGTGCCGCTTCCGCTGGTTACTCGGATGAGACTTGGTCGCGTTTGGTGGGCGGTGTCACTCCGCAGCATGTCGGCCGGTTGCGCCGAGTCTACGCCCGGTTTGGTGAGCGGCGTGAGAATTTCCCGACGCTCTTTTGGAGCCACTTCTTCGCCGCCAACGAGTGGGAGGATGCGGAAATGTGGCTTGAAGGGGCCACGCGAAGCCGCTGGTCCGTGTCCCAAATGCGGCGACAGCGTTGGGAGGCACTCGGAGGCGCTGAAGCCGAACGGCCGCGCGACGAGGAGATCGTCAGCAGCGAACTGAACGAGGACATGCCCGCCACCGAGGAACGCGACGAACCGTTGCGGGGCAAGACCACCGAAATCCCTTCTGGCCCGCGACATGATGGACCTGACTTCGGAGACGAAGGTGGGGGGGGATCGAGCGGCGGGGCATCGTTTGACGGCGACGTCCGCGACTTCGACGGTAATGAGACTTCGGGCCAATCTGCTGATGGAATAGCGGCAACCGCGAAACGGGCGGCCGATCCACCGGTGCGGCCTTTTGCCAACCTGCCGCCACTTCCAGACGATTTGGCGGACGCTGTCGAACGTATGAAGCTTGCGCTACTGCGATTGAAAGCGGACGGATGGCGGGATTTCTCGTGCGCGGACTGCTGCGCGGTGCTGGAAGCGATGAAAGAACTCGCGCTCGCGCCGTCGGTTGGATCGTAAGCGACAGACGAGCAGTCTGTTGTGCGGCCAACTCCCGCGACCTGCCGATAACGCATGGAATCTTCCTGCTGAGTCCACTCAGTCGCGCGGTGGCTGGACCGCCTTGAGGGTTGTATTGCGATCTCTTCTCGCTGCCTTAAAATGCCGTCCGGAATGCGTGGGGCAAGGTTGGGTGTGAGATCGAGATAAGCAGGCTCGTTCTGGGATGGCGTGGATCTTCCCCATCCCCGGTTCAGCAGCTAACCGTGGCCGAGCGAGGAACTAATGTCTTTTTGCGTTTTCGGTCGCCGGTTCGCGTTATTAATCGTCATTTTCGCGAGTGTCCTGCGGATCTTCGACGGTGCTGGTCCGTCTTGCGGAGCGGAAAAGCCCAACGTCGTCAGGGGCCCCACTCCTTGCACGGCTGGAATCGGCGACTTCGAACGCGAAGTTTGGATGAAGGTTGGCGCGACTAAATGTCTGGCTTGCCATCAACAGGGTGGTGACGCCGCTGCAAGCGCTTTCGTCCTTGTTGATCCGGCGAAGAGCGAAACGGGGCAACGTGTGGCCGCAATCTTGGCCAATCGAGCCGCCTTCACGCGGATGGCTTTAACGCGGGAAATGGTCGATGGCCAGCCCAAATCCCGCCTTCTTCTGAAGGTGGTGGGAAAACTCGACCACGGCGGCGAACAGGTCCTCGAGGTGGATTCCCCCGGCTTCCGAGTGCTTTCCGAATTCGAGCGACTCGTATACGGTCAGTCATCGCCCAGCGCCGCGTCGGGCAGCGCCGCGACGGGCAGCGCCTCGCCCAACGCCACCACAGCCGTTCCCGCGGAGTCCGCTGGCGATTCGCGTGCCCCGCCGTTTTTCGCCGGCGTCGCCATGCTCGATGATCGGCGACTCTTGCGCCGAGCGACTCTGTCCCTGTGCGGCAGACTGCCGACAGATTCCGAAATCGCCGCGCTCGTAGCCGAAGGCCGCTCGGCGCTTCCGCGTCTTCTGGATGCCTTGATGCGCGAAGACGCCTTCTACGAACGGCTACGGGAGGGATTCAACGATATCTTTCTCACGCTCGGCGTTGATGGAAATGCGGATCAAACGTGCCTGTCGTACGAACATTTCGAAAAGACAAGGCATTGGTATCAGCGCTACGATTTGAGCCACATCGCCGATAAAAACGAACGGCAGAGGACCGAATGGAAAATGGCGGCCGAATACCGCCGGGCGCTCTTAGGCGAGCCGCTGAAGCTCATTGAACACATCGTGCGGAATGACCGGCCATTCACGGAAATCGTAACCGCCGACTATATCATGGTCTCTCCCTACTCGGCCCGCGGCTACGGTGTCTTCGAACAGCTCAAAGACCAATTTAAAAACCTCGACGATCCTTTCGAGTATGTTCCCGTCAAGCTCAAATCGCTCGTGGGACGTAGCCGCTCCGAAGACCAAGATTCGGCCACAGGTTTCTATCCCCATGCGGGCCTGCTCAGCACCTTCCAGTATCTGACCAGGTATCCGACCACGGAGACAAACCGCAATCGGCTGCGAGCGCGCATGTACTACCATCATTTCCTGGGAGTCGACGTGCTGGAACTCGCGGCTCGCGTCTCGGATGCGGCAGCAGCTAGCCAGAAATACAAAGTCCCCACGATGGAAGCGGCCGAATGCGTGGTGTGCCACCGCACGCTGGACCCCGTGGCCGGCGCCTTTCAAGACTACTGGCGGTTCGCCGATCAAGGTGTGTACGGGCGGCGCAAAGGCGGCTGGTTTGACGACATGTTCCCAGCCGGTTTCGAAGGCGAGCAACTTCCCGCGAGCGAACGCTGGCGGTCTTTGCAATGGCTTGGCGAACGAACGGCCCGGGACCCACGATTCGCCGTGGCAATGACCGAGCATGTCTATTACATCCTGACGGGGCGCAAAGTCTCAGCCCAACCGAAAGAGTTCGACGACCCGCTCTTCCCGGCCCGCCAACGGGCTTACGCGGAACTGCGGAGACACACTGAAACGCTGGCGAGCCAGTTCTCCAGCCGCGGGTTCAATCTGAAAGAGCTGTTCCAAGGCTGGATCGCCTCGGATTTCTACCGAGCCGACGGATTGGAGACTGCGCTCTCCGACCCATGCCGACGGGCGGAACTGGATGATGTCGGCATCATGCGGCTTCTGTCCCCGGAGCAGTTGGAACGAAAGATCAACG
>JBJTOW010000560.1:0-4790 GCA_046074805.1 Planctomycetota bacterium
CCTCGATGCCCAGCGCGATCGCTTTGGACACCGGCACGATTTCCTGCGGCGCGACGGCGATCGTGCGGCGATCGTCCGTTTCGCCACCCGCGACCAGCGTCGCGTCTTCCGCCAATACCTGGATGCTCGCTCGACGCTGAAGACTGCCGATCAACCGTTCGCGGCCCGTGATTGTCTCCTGCCCCAAACCCAGCCGCAGTTGCGGCAGTTCACGTTGGAGATCAACGGGCATAGCGGCCAGCAGATCGAAGTGGTCGCCGCGTCGCAGCAACGAGATTCCCGGTATTCGGTCGGCGGCCACCATGATGGCGAGCTTTCCCGCTGGCACGCCGCCCGCCACCCCTTCGGTCGTTCCCTCGGGCAGGAAATCGGATTCAATGAACAGATGGCCTGGACCGATCTCCTGAGCCAGCACGCGGCCGATCAACTGCTTCGGTTCGCGAAGCCATGTCGGATCCAGCTTCTCGGACGCGAAGTAAAACAACTTCGGCAACCCGGTCGCCGGATCGGCCAGATGATCGGGACGAAGTTGAGTTAGCGCCGGTAGAGCGGCCACGGAGGCGGGAACAGCGATGAGGCCCGTCAGGTCGGGGCCCATCTCTTCATCCACATGCGTTTCGTCGGGACGCCCGGACCGCGCAACGCTGAATAGCTGCCGCCCCGCCGCCAGCGCAGCCATGAACGGCGCCACTTCTTCCGGCTGGACCGCCACCGTGTTCTCGCCTGCTGGAGAACCGTCCGCGATCATCTGGCCCGCGCGAATCAACAGCCGCACACCGCTCCGCGATTCGAGCGCCCCGAGCACGAGCGGTTGCGGTTCCAAACCGCCTTGCAAAGCGGCCGCTTGCGGTTGGGCCGGCGACGCCTCTTCGTCGGCCGGCGAGGCGCTCAAGATGTCAAACCGATCTCCCCGCTTCAGCAGATGCAAGCCGGCGACCGCGCCAGCTTTCACGGTGATGGCCCGCTGGCCGGTCGGAATTCCCGCCACCAAGCCGGGCCGAGTGCCTTTGGGAAGAAAATCAGCCTCCGTAAGGATCATGCCGGGCGGCTTGTCCCGCGATAGCACCCGCCCCACGATCAACGATAGATCGCGGAGCATCTCGGGCTTCGTCACGGACTCGGGCAACCAAATGACATTCAATTCTCGGTTCGTCGGCTGCAGCAAATCGTCGCGAGTCAGGGTCGCATACGCCGTTACAGGCCGCGCCAACGCGGGATACGCGATTTGCCCGGCTCGGTCCACAGCCCGGAGGCCCGCCGCCGTCGGCGTTAGCGATAGATAGCCGGTCGCATACAGCAGTCCCGCCAACCCGCCGCCACCAGCCACAAGCGCGAACAACCCCAATCCGAGCATCGCGAGGACGCTCGGACCCCGCGAGCTGGTCGTGCGGCTTCTCATCAGTGGCGACTCCCTACCGTGCCGGCCCGACGAGTATCGAGCCCCGCTTTACCGTATCGGTCCCCAAGTCGGTGGCTCTTGCATTATGATCGCAAGAAGGCGTTCGTCGAGCGTTTCCAGGGGGGTTCCCATCAAGACGCGCTCGAACACCGTCAGACCTGCCACATCGCCAAACGCCACAAGGCGTTCGGTGCTGCGGCGTACATGACGACAGCGGCAAGTATCGCCGGTCCGTAAGCGAAGTCGCGTTGCTTCCGGCTGGCAGCGATGGCGGCGAGCAAGGCACCGAACAACGCGGTCCACAAAAGCACCTGAATGATCGCCAATCCCAGCCCTAAACCAAGGGCCACAAGTAGTTTCAGGTCGCCACCTGCCACGCCGCCTAGATAGTACAGCAGCCCTACTATGCCGCCCGCGAGCAAGATGCCCAAGGTGCCTTCGAGCACTCTCCAGGGCCACACATCGCCGCGCTCGAACCACATCGCAACGCCACCAAGCAGCACGACGAGGCAGGCCGTATGGGGAATCTCCCGTCGGCGCATGTCGATCACGGCCGCCCAGCCCACCGCGAGACAAATCGCCCAAATCGCGAAAGTCGCCGGGGACGCTGGACATTCCGCGACGCTCGCGGACCACACATCCAATTCAAGTCCTCCCTAAACGCGAATCGGTTCCCTCGCTCGCAGGAGATCCCGAGCCAGGGAACCGAGACGCGAAAGCGATCGCGTAACCGCTAGTTAGGTTCCACGACCAGCCCAGAGATCCCTGGAATGCCGACATTGCCCGCAATCGACCCCGGAGCCGTGGCATCCAGTTTGATCGACCCGTCGGTGTTGGTGGTATTCACCAGCTTGCCGCTTTGAATCGGTCCGATATCGTCCGAATGAGCTCCCGGCAGCGAGGCGGCCACGGTGGAAAGTAGGTCGTTCGTCTTGTGGCCGAGAATCGCGACCGCCGCCAGCGCGATCAATGCGATACCGCCCACCAAAATCCCGTACTCGACCATCCCCTGTCCCCGCTTGTCCCGCAGCAGCCGATTCAAACCCGTCTTCATTCGCATACCCCTTTGATTTGGCTACGATTATCAATAACATCAGATCGCCATTTGCAATCACGTTGCATTGCGATGGAATTATCGGCACAACCGGCGACTCGTCAAGCTGCGGAATGAAAATTTTTCAGGAACTGTCGATCATGGCGACAGCGAGCGACAAGGCAGCGAGCAAAACAACGGCGAGCAAAACAACTGCGGGCGACCTACGGACGGGCGACCTACGGACGGGCGACACCGCCGTGGGCGTTCGGGCTGGTCTGCGTCGCCTTACGGGCTGGAACCCCTGGATCGTGCTGGTGGCGGGCATCCTGATCGCGTATCACAACAGCTTTGCCGGCAAACTCGCGTTCGACGACCACGCATACCTGGGCGCCGATAAATTCACTCGGCTGGAAACGCTCGCCGCCGCCTCCAATCGACCCTTCCTGTTCTGGACCCTGGCCGCCAATCATCGCTGGGGCGGGTCGAACGCCTTCGGATACCACGCGGTCAACCTGGTGATTCACCTAGCGGCCTCTATCACTTTGGCGCTACTGGTCCGTCGTCTGACAGCGAACCGTCTGCGCGGGGGAACGTGGCTGGCGATCGCCACAGCGCTCGTCTGGGGCGTGCACCCGCTCACGACCCAGGCCGTGACGTACCTGATTCAACGGGGCGAATCGCTGGCCAGCCTGTTCTATCTGCTGGCGTTGTTCGCCGTGGCGCGGAGCGCCGATCGACCGGCGGGTGGCGGAGACAGCGCGGTGCGAGCGGCGTTGTGGGGGCTGTTCGCGATTCTCTGCGCGTGGCTGGGAATGTTGTCGAAGGAGATCGCCGGAACACTGCCGCTGGCCGCTATCGTCGTCGACCGCGTTTGTTTCGCGACGTCGTGGGGCGAACTGCTGAGGCGCCGAAGCTGGTTGCACATCGGTATGGTGTCTCCGTGGCTTTGGTTTTCACCGTGGCTGGCGACTTACGTAACGGGCTACGTAACGCGGCCGAGCCTCTACGGCGATTGGGCCGGCGTGGGCTGGACGCCGTGGCAATACTTTTCCAATCAACCGGCCGTCATCCTGCATTACCTGCGTCTTGCCATTTGGCCCGATCGGCTGTGTCTGGACTACGCCTGGCAACCGGCGGACAGGTTCCTCGATGTCGCTCCGGCGTTTGCGATCATGGCGTTCGCGGGCGTGGCCACGATTGTCGGCCTGATGCGGCGCCGACTTTGGGCAGTCGCGGGCACCGGCTTCTTCCTCGTCCTGGCCCCGTCTTCCAGCTTTCTGCCAATCGCGGACTTGGCGTTCGAGCACCGGATGTATCTGCCGCTGGCGTTTGTTGCGGCGATTGCGGTGCATGGCGGCTACGGCGTGATCGCCGCCACCGCCATTCACTGGAACGCCGCGCGACTGGGGCCGCCGCTGTTCATCGCGTTGGTAGCGGTCGCCTCCATCGGCTTTGCATTCCGCACAGTAACGCGCAACCGCGACTATGCCGAACCCGCTCGACTATGGCGTTCCGCGATCGAGATTAACCCGCGCAACTATCGAGCGCACTCGAACCTGGGCTGCGCGTTGTACGAAGAAGGGAATCCACGCGCGGCGGCTACCGCGTTCACCGCCGCGTTGCGACTGCACCGGGACGATGGCCATGCTTGGGCCGGACTGGCGGTTAGCCTGCAACAGCTCGGAGAACTCGACGAGGCCCTCCGCTGCTTCCAACACGCGATCGCGAGACTGCCCCGATCCGCAGTGGCACATAACGACATGGGTGTGTGCCTCGACCAGTTGGGCGATGCCGCAGCAGCCGAACTCGCTTTTCGCCGCGCCCTTGAGCTCGATCCGGCCTTCGCCATCGCCGCCCACAATCTAGGCGACTCGCTGTTGCGCCGCGTCGTCGACGCCGAAGCCGCTCGATGGCTGGAAAAAGCCGTTCAAATCGATCCGCGACTGGCCGCCGCGCGGCGGAAACTGGCCTGGTTATTCGCCACCACGGCCGACCCGCGACTCCGCAGCCCTTCCCGCGCCGAGCGAGAATTCACACCGCTGCTCACGCGTCTGCCGCCCTCATCAGGGCTGTCATCGGTCCATTCGGCCAGTTCAACGAATACGGGACAGAACGCCTCGAGAGAAACAAGGACGGCCAACGGCTTGGCCGCCGTCCGACTCCTCGACACATCGGCTGCGATCGACGCCTCCCAAGGCGACTTCCCCCGCGCGCTCGAAAGGCTGGATCGAGCGTTAATAAGTTTGAACATCGTCATTGGGACGGCGACGGACGCCAAGAACGCGGCCTCCATGGAGACTAACGACATGAAGGCAATCATCATGGAATCAACTGCCAAAGCGGCGATGGAACTTC
>JBJTOW010000561.1:0-8314 GCA_046074805.1 Planctomycetota bacterium
CGTCGAGGACGACGCGCGCGAACGCGAATTTCAGCAAATCAAAGAGGACATTCACCGCCAAGTGATCGGGCGGATCGACTTGTCGTTCATCGGCACCATGAACGACCGGGAACTGAGGGGCGAAGTCCGCCGAATCGCCGAGCAGGTGCTCGAGCAGGAGGGTGGCGGGCTCTCTCCGGAGGACCGCGAGCGATTGCTCGAAGATGTGATCGCGGAAACGTTTGGCCTTGGTCCCCTCGAGATGTTGCTCAAGGACGCCACGATCTCCGACATCATGATCAACGGTTCGTCGACCGTTTATGTCGAACGCAAAGGAAAGCTTTCCCGCACCAAGGTGAAATTCGCCAATGACGCCCACCTGGTGAAAATCATCCAACGGATCGTCGGCGCCGTGGGGCGCCGCATTGATGAAACTCAACCAATGTGCGACGCGCGGCTGGCGGACGGCAGCCGCGTCAACGCCATCATTCCGCCGCTAGCCTTGGACGGGCCGCTCGTGTCGATTCGCCGGTTCGGCAGCAAACCGCTGCTCGGCGAGGATTTGATCCGATTCGATTCGATCACTCGCGACATGTTGGATTACCTGCGAGCGGCCGTTCGGGCCCGTTTGAACATTATCGTTTCGGGAGGCACCGGCAGCGGCAAGACGACGCTGCTGAACATGCTCTCCGGTTTTATTCCGTCCGACGAGCGCGTGGCGACAATCGAGGACGCCGCCGAATTGCGATTGCAGCAGGAGCACGTTATCCGCATGGAAACGCGGCCCGCCAATGTCGAAGGACATGGAGAAGTTTCAAGCCGCGATTTGCTGAAGAACGCGCTGCGGATGCGCCCCGACCGCATCATCATCGGCGAATGCCGCGGAGGCGAGGCGTTCGACATGCTGCAGGCGATGAATACCGGCCACGATGGCAGCCTCACCACCATTCACGCTAACACGCCCCGCGACGCGGTGATGCGTTTGGAAATGATGGTCGGCATGGCCGGATTCGACCTGCCGATGTGGACGATCCGCCGCCAGATCGCCTCCGCCGTCAATGTGGTGGTGCAAGCCACTCGCCTAAGCGGTGGTCTGCGGAAAATCACCCGGATCGCGGAAATCACGGGCATGGAGGGTGAAGTGGTCACGATGCACGACCTGTTTATGTTCCATCAAACGGGTCTCGACGCGCAACGCCGCGCTCAGGGGTATTTCTCCGCGACCGGCGTGCGTCCGTTTTTCTCCGAACGCCTGGAATCGACCGGAAACGCATTGCCGATGCAGGCGTTCGAGCAACGCATACTGAGCGGCGGGAGATGAGTGATGGAACCGCTATTGGTCATCGCGGCGGTCGGCGCGTTTTTCGCCGCTTTTCTTGCCGTCTTCGCCGCTAACATGGTGCTGACGGACGTTTTCCTCGCCAAGAATCCGGCCCAGGCGCCGCCGCGAACGCGGGACGCGGAACCGAACGCCCCTTCGCTGGCGCGTTTCCCACGGGGCGCGGCCGCCGCGAACGATCGACCGGGGCTCAACGCGTCGCAACTGGGCGAGCTCGCGGATGTCGCCGCCAGCGGGTCGGGGCGCCCCTCGCCCGCCGAGCGACTCCGGGAGCTAATCGAACAGTCCGGGATGAACATCACGCCGCTGCAATTCGTCACTTTCACCGCAGCCAGCGCTCTCAGTCTCCTGCTCGCCTGTTGGCTTCCTTTGAACGCGCCGAAACTCGGAATGCTCGCCGCGACGCTAGGCGCCTTGGGGCCATGGTTTGTGGTGTCCTACGTGCGAAACCGCCGGCAGGAAGCCTTGCGAGCCCAATTGCCCGACGCTCTCGAACTGATGGCGCGTATCCTTCGATCCGGCCAAACGGTGGCCCAAGCGATGCACTCGGTCGCCGACGAGTTTCCGCCGCCGCTCGGCATGGAATTCGGGTATTGCTATGAGCAGCAGAACTTGGGATTGTCGCCCGACATCGCCCTCCGGGAACTCGCGCGGCGCACCGGTGCCATGGAGGTGCGGATCTTCGTGATGGCGTTAATGGTCCACCGGCAAGCGGGCGGCAACATCACGGAACTATTTGATCGGCTGGCCAGTATCGTTCGGCAACGGTTTCGCCTGCGGGGCGAAGTCCAGGCGCTCACCGCCGAAGGACGTATGCAAGCTCTCTTACTGCTCGGTTTGCCCATTTTTATTTGGATCGCTCTATACATTCTGAACCGCCCATACGCGCTGGCTCTGTTCGATCACGAGTGGCTTGTGTATACGACTTTGATTGCGATGACATTTGGCGCTATTTGTATCCGAAAAATTGTCAACTTCGAGTTCTAAAGCGCCTTGCGAATTCTGAAAATATTAGCGGCCCGCGACGATAGGCGGCGCGGCTGCGATCCCGGAGCCGCTTATGCTGGCCGTGTCAAGTTCATTGGTGCTGTTTGGCATCTCGATGTGGGCATTGTTCACCCTGGCCCTGTTCATCTTTGGCAGCGATTTCGGCCGTAAACGTTCGGCTGCCGACGCGGCCAATTCCGGCAATCAGGGAGCTGGAATGGCGGGGGGGGAAGGCCCCCGCGACCTGGCTCCAAGCGCCACTCCATCCATCGTGGCTCCGTCCAGTCCATCGGCGGCCGAACGCCGCGTGGCGCCGGGCGGCAAAACGGGCAAAGGCGAGTTGGCTGAACGTCTTGTGCTCGCCGGCCTCTACCGGCGCAACGCCTCGACCTATTACTACCTTGGACAAGCGACGCTCGCCGCCGGACTCATGGCCGTCGTGGGCGGCCTCTGGTTCACTGGAACCGTCGCGCCGAGGATCGCTACGCTCAGCAGCCTCGTGGCTGGCGTCTGCGTGGTGCTCTTTCCGTCGCTGTTTCTTGAGCAGCGGATGAAGCGGCGGCAATTGGAAATCCGCAGGGGACTTCCCGACGCCTTGGACGTTTTGGTGATTTCGCTCGAAGCGGGGCTCAGCCTTCCCGCCGCGCTGGTGCGATTGTCCAAGGAACTGGCTGTGGTGCATCCACTGCTCGCTTTTGAGCTAACCATCGTTCAACGCGAAATCCAACTCGGCAATTCCACGGGCGTGGCGCTCCGCAACTTCTCCGTCCGTTTCGGAATCGATGAGCTCCGCAATCTGGCGGCCGTCGCCATACAGGCTGAACGGTATGGCGCGAGTATCGTCCAGGCGTTGCGGACGCACGCCGAATCGCTGCGGATCAAAAGACTTCAGCAAGCCCAGGAACGGGCTCAAAAGGCGGCCGTTAAACTGTTGATACCGACCGTGCTGTTCATTTTTCCCGCCGTCTTTGTAGTCATCCTCGGGCCCGCCGCTTACGACATCTACGCACGACTGAGCGAAACCAGCGCCGTCAGTGGAGGCCGCTAATGTCATCATCCACATCCCGCTCCGCTGACCCATCGACAACCGATTCCGTCTCCGAACCATTGCTGTTTCCATACCCGTTGCCCTCCGAGTTCCACGGGCTTCGCGACCGCCTCCGCGATTGGTTGCCACGGCTGGCCACGGGCGGCCATGGCTATCGGCAATCGCACCAAGCCTTGCTGGAGGAATGCGAACGGGTCAGGGAGTTGGGCTCCGAAGCCCAGCGTCGGTTCATCGACGACCTAGCGCGGCTCGCCGCGCCTTGGACCAGTTCCGAATCGCTACGCCAATTGCCCAGCCAGTTGCACTTCGAATTGCTGCAACGCGCTTGGCGGATGGCCGAGATCCTGCACATACGGCGTAAAACGCCCGCCTGGGTGCCGCGGGCCATCGGCTGGGCGATCGCCTTGCCGTGTGGATACGCCCTCGTGAATTCGGCTTGGGATCACTTCATGCCGGGCGCTGGGAGCCTTCCTTTGTACCTGGAACGCAAGGGACGCCAAGCCGCTTACATCGTGGAAAACGCCTCGACCCTTGAATTGTCGGCGGGATTGGCCGTCGGCATGATGGCCGTCGGCTGGTACACATTGCGAGCGGCTCGATCGGTGTGATCCTTCTGATCGGGCCGCCGGGCCACCGGGCCGCGAACTGCTTCCAGCCCGCTGACCGGCCATCAACCCGCGCCGCCGATCAATCGTTCGAAATCGTCTTCCGTCAAAACGGCGACAGCCAGTTGACGGGCCTTGTCCAGTTTCGAGCCTGCGTTCTCGCCGGCCACCACGTAATCGGTCTTCCGCGACACGCTGCCAGAGGCCCGCCCGCCATGGCGATGGATCAAGGCGTGAATTTCGTCCCGCGAATACCTTGCGAGTGTGCCGGTGACCACGACCGTCTTGCCGGCGAGCCGATCGCTCAAAAGAGCTGGGCCGGCGTCCGGTTCCACCATCGATACCCCAAGCGCTTCCAGATCGGCGATCGCCTCCTGGCCCTCGACGCTCCGCAAGTACTCGTAGACGCTCTTGGCGATCACCGGTCCGATTTCGGGCACGCCGCTCAAGGCCGCCTCGTCGGCCTCGCACAGCGATCGCATCGAGCCGAAATGTCGAGCCAGCAGTTGCGCCACTCGAACACCCACGTGGCGGATCGAAAGGGCGTTAAGCAAGCGGGCCAAGCCGCGCTCTTTGCTCGCCGCGATCTGGGCGACGAGATTGCGGGCCGATTTCTCCCCCAACCGCTCCAGGCCCGCGACCTCCTCCCATCGCAGCCGATACAAGTCGCCGAACCGACGCACCAAGCCTTCGCCCCGTCCCACGAGCTGTTCGACCAACTTGTCGCCCAGTCCCTCAATGTCCATCGCGTCCCGGCCCGCGAAAAACCGTAGGCGTTCCCGCCACTGGGCCGGGCAGCCCGAATTAGGACAGCGAATGTAGACACCACCAGAATCCCGGACGAGCGTCGCGCCGCACTCGGGACAGTCGGTAGGAAACCGGAACGCGGGCGGCTCGCCACGCCGTTCATGGGTTTCCACTCGCACGATGTGCGGGATCACTTTTCCCGCCTTCTCGACCACCACCACATCGCCTTCGCGGATATCCTTTCGAGCGATCTCGTCGGCGTTGTGCAGGCTCGCCCGGCTGACGGTCGTGCCGGCCAACTCGACCGGCTCCAATTCCGCCACCGGCGTGACCGCTCCCGTCTTCCCCACCTGCACCGCGATCCGCAAGAGCCGCGTCGGTTTTTCGTATTTTTCGAACTTGTACGCCACCACCCACCGCGGGCTCTTGGAACGCGCCCCCAGCCGCTCCCGTTGGTCAAAGCGGTTCACTTTCAACACCAATCCATCGACCTCGAAATCGAGCGAATGCAGGTCTTCAATCAGCGACTCGCAGTGCGACAGCATCGACTCCAGGGAATCGAACACCGCGGCCCGCGGCGTGGGCGGTAGACCAAAACCTTTCACCGCCGCGAGGAAATCCAGGTGGTTATCCGCCCCCAATCCGTCGCATACGCCGACTCCATGGCAAAAAAATCGCAGCTCCCGCTCGGCGCAAATCCGCGAGTCCAACAGCCGAATGGTTCCCGCCGCCACATTGCGGGTGTTCTTGAAGGGGGGCTCTCCCCGAGCCGCTTGCCGGGCATTGAGCCGCCCCAACGCCGCGTTTTCCATATAGATTTCGCCCCGGACCTCCAATCGCTTTGGCGGTGAATCGCCGGCCAGAGCAAGTGGAATGTCGCGAATCGTACGCGCGTTGTGAGTGATATCGTCCCCGACCTCGCCGTTGCCCCGAGTCGCCGCCTGCACCAACACGCCGTCCTCATACGTCAGCGAAACGGCTACGCCATCGATCTTCAACTCGACGACCCACTCGATCCGCTCCCCTTCCAGCTGCTTGGCCGCACCTTCGCAATACGCCCGCAGTTCGGCGACGCTGTAAGTGTTCTCGATCGATAGCATCGGCAGCCGATGGCGCACCGACGCCAAGCTGTCCAGTGGCTGATCCCCCAATCGCTGCGTCGGACTGTCCGGAGTCCGCAGCTCCGGGTGGGCATCCTCGAGCGATCGCAGCTCGGATAGCAGGCGGTCATATTCCAAGTCGGAAATGATCGGCTGCGCCTCCGCGTAATAGCGGCGGTCATGCGCCTGGATTTCAGCTCGAAGACGGGACACGTGTTCGGCGGCGGAGGCATTCGGCATGGGCTTGGCGGTCCATCCCGAGCCAACCGAAGGTCAACCGCGGGGAGGGCAGGTGGGCAGAAGGCGGGGATAAGGCGCCCGCTCGGCCGGCGGCGGCGATTCGCCCGAACACTCGGACCAATCCCGTCGCTCTTCGTCCGATGCATAGTAGCGAAGCCACAGCTCCGTGTCCTCTTCAATATCGAGGAACCGCCAGATCTGGTATTGATCGCGCAAGTCCAGGTTTTTCTGTTCGGTCGGTAGCAGATCCCGGTAGAGAATCAAATATAGTTGCCGGTCCGACAGGTGGTCCGTCCATTGCAACACGATTCGACGCTGATAGAGGCGATCTATCGCCTGCCGCAACGCGTCCCGCAGTCCTTCGTCGCTTAGGTTTCCCGGATGCGGCAACACCAGCTCCGGGTCGAACCAACGGCTGATCGGCTCAACAGGCGCTCGTTCCCACGCCAGCAGCGACGCCAGGAATTCATTCTCCGCCGCTGTCGTCAAACGGCGGCTGTTGAGCGGCAGCAGCGAATCATCCACGTACGGATCGAGCGCGTCTCGCAACCTGGCGTTGATGAGCAGTTGCTCGACTTCCTCGGGCGTTTGAGCGGGTTGTCGCGATCTCATGGAGTGGTTCATGGGAAAGGAGGGCGGAGAATCCAGACCGCGGCCGGCGCTTGACCGGCGTTGAACCGCGAGTTTAGTTGCCCCATTGGATCACCGCGAAGCGAAACTGTATGAAAGTCATGGCTTTTTCATGGTCGACAGAGGATGGATTCCGCATGACCGTAAAATCCGGCCGAATTGTCGTGTCCAAAGCGGAGAAGCGGCGGTAACGCGGCGCACTGTCGATCGCCAGGGGCGGGGCAATCAACTGCGTTGTCGGCCCACATTGACTGGGGACGACGGAAGTCGCTGATCTGACAATGCATTACCCGTTATCCCCTAGTTGCCACTCGGCCTGGAACTCCGCGAGAAAACGCTCCATGAATTCGTGGCGACGCGCGGCTAATTCGCGGCCGCTGGCGGTTCGCATGCGGTCCCGCAGCAGGAGCAGCTTCTCGTGGAAGTGGTTCACGGTGGGGCCCGCATTGGACCGGTAGGCGGTGAAGTCGCCATGCGTTTGCGGCGGATGATCGGGATCGTGCAACAAACGGCCTTTGGCGCCTCCGTAAGCGAAGGCCCTCGCGACGCCGATCGCGCCGATGGCGTCGAGTCGATCGGCATCCTGGACGCAGGCGGCCTCTAGTGAGCTGGTCGGCGTGGCGACCCCCGCTCCTTTAAAAGTCACTTCCGCGACGATCTCCGCGACACGATCGGCGAGCGTTTTTTCCGCCCCAGCGGTGGCAAGCCATTCCCGAGCCACCCGTGGGCCCGCCTCGATGTCGCCGCCGTGGAATTTCCAATCCGCGATGTCGTGCAGGAGCGCGGCGAGTTCACAGACGGCAACGTTGACCCCCTCGCGTTTCGCAAGCCAGCGGGCGGTGCGCCATACTCGCCAGATATGCCACCAGTCATGGCCCGAACTGTCGGTGGCCAACAGGCGGCGGATATGCTCCGCCGCTTGCTCGATTAAACCGTCTGGCACCACGATTGGAAACGCTGAAAGCTGTTGGGGCGAAGTCTGCGGCTCGGGGTATTGCGGGGGCACGTTCGGCATTGGTTTACCACTTCCAGAGCGAACGCAAGCTGTCATTGACAATACAGCCGTTCGGCCAGTTGTTGGCCGCCAAGTTGACGAGGCATTCGGCGGCCAGCTTACCCATGGCGTCGAGCGCCGTTTGATCGATGCCGCCAAGGTGCGGCGCGAAGACGATGTTGGAAAAATCGCGAAGCGGGCTGTTGGCCGGCAGCGGCTCGATTTTGCAAACATCAAGTCCTGCCCCGGACAGATGGCCCGATCGAAGGGCCGAGGCGAGGGCGGTTTCATCGACCAACCCTCCCCGCGCCGTGTTGAGCAAAACGGCCCCTCGCTTCATCTTCGCAAGCGTGGATGGGTTGATTAAATCGACTGTTTCTGGAGTGCAAGGCAGGTGCAAGCTGACGATGTCGCTGAGGGCGAAAAGTTCGTCGAGCGGCACGATACGGACGCCTTGGGCCCGTGCGTATTCGACATCCGGCAACGGGTCGTACGCGACGATTTCGAGGCCCAGCCCACGGCAACGCGGCACCATCGCCCGACCGATCCGCCCGAGGCCAACCAGTCCAATCGTGTTGCCAGCCAGTCGCCGCGGACAATCGCGTCGCCAAACGCCCTGCCGGATCTCGCGGTCGCGGTTGTGGG